>JBEKGU010000001.1:0-12580 GCA_050012635.1 Candidatus Microgenomates bacterium
ACCATACATAAAGCCCAAGGATAACAAATACCAAAGGTAAAAACTGTAACTATTAGGCCTAAAACTGTCCAGCCTATTAGTTGTAGTAAGCCGCCATCGAAATATGAAGTTTGTTTATTTTCATTGTCTGCCATCTTTTAATAATTCGCCCCCTCTCATTGTCTTTCGCAATAATTTTAGCACTTTTTCAGCAAGAACTAAGAAATAGTACCTTCAGAATATTATAAATGAATTGGAATTTGAGGCAATTATACTACTCCGCATGTGTTGTTTTCAGTTTGTTTGAAAGAAAATCTATCCAATCTTGGTACCAATACCATAAACTTCCCACCAAAACCCCAAATCCATTCGTTGGATTTTTACCATCATACTTTTTCCACAATTTGATATGCTGCTGATAACCGATTTTAAAACCTCGCTTTGCAAGTTCTGATATAACCTGTCGTACCAAATACGGTTTGCTTTTCTTATTCTTGATAACCCAATATTCCTTTGAAATAGTTTTTGCTAATTGAGATTTTGGGTCAATGAATTCAATAACTCGGTCTGCTTGACCTATCCTCTTGGCGTTCACCTTTGCAAATAATAAGCGGTATGCAAATCGTTCGCTTTTAATCTCATGGGCTGTTAACCTGTTATCAAAACCTGATATATATGAAATTATATCTTTGGAGATAAACTTCTCTTTATCTTTTATAATCTGTGCTTGGTTAAAATCAAGCTCAGCAAATTGCAAACTTAGTGCAAGATTGTTATCTAGCCGATATTTATCTCCGTGTAATTTCTTCAAGAAAAAATTATAGTTCAACGCACATGCTTGGTATCTTGCGGACATAAATGAATCAAGCCCAGTCGCCTTTTTGTGTTCTATTTGATTTCGCAGCCCAATTAGGAATAATAGATTATTTTTGGTATTTTCATCCAATGGACATTCTTCCCTAATAATACATTCCCGCAGGTCCCAGTATTTAATACTTCCATCGGGGTTCCTAACATACCTTTTCCCTCTGCCACTTCCATCTGAATATCTGTAATCAATATGAATGCTTCGGTAGTATGCATGAAGTAAATATATCCAGGCAATCATTGATAAAACGATGAAGGTTTCGGACTTGAATAACGTCAGAGGGTTATTGTATATCTGGACAGCCGAAAGCATCGCCTCACGCGATTTTTGAATCAGGTCTATCTTCTCGGAGTGAGTAATCCTTAATTGTGGCACAGGAATTTAGCTCAATCCTACTCCAAATTTTTAATATTTCAAATCCCGGAAAAATTATAATGGTGAGTCGGTCGAATCCACTCAAAGGTCAAACTTTCTTTTTGAAAGCGACTCAAGCTTTAATTTATTTATTTTATAAACCGGCATCTGAGGAAATTATACTACAGCAGAATTATCACTTTTTTATCCACTAAATATTCAAATGCCTCCTGAAAAGACATTTCCTTTTCTTTTTGCAATTTTGAAATTGCAGCAGGAACCTGAATAGGAAATTTTCCATGACCTTCATTCTCCCACCATTCACCGACTTCTTTGTATTTTCTATATTCTGTATAAGACAAAAATTTTTATTTATCTGAGGCGATTATACTACTCTAGAAAGGAATGTCTTCTTGTTTTTCCTTTGGCTTAGTAAAACACATTCTATATTCGCACCATTTACAAGATTCAGTTATAGGGGGTTCGGGTCCGTTCAAAAGTCCTGACACTTCGGACATTACACCATAGAAACTGTCCATATCCTCTGGAACCTCATACCAGATAGGTTTTGTTTTAAAAATTACGTCATCTTTAGGATATTCTATTGTTTGGGGTGAGATTGCAACAATCCCCATTCTTGATATTTTTTTAGGTACTCCTTCAAGAGGATTTTCGAGCGCGAACTTATAAGCGTGAAGCTGGGGAGCGTACTTTTGAACCTTGTCGTCTTTTGGATCGGAAATTTTAAAATCGATGACACTATATGTTCCGTCATCCAAAAGCGAAAGAAAATCAAACCTTCCACTAATATAACAGTCCATGGCACTGGGAATTGGCTTTGACTTCAAGTACCCCTCAGCAACTTGAATTTTACCGCTAGGAAGTTTGGAGTTAACATCCTTTAAGCTCATTCCGATAAGCGTATTTTTTAGGAGACTATTCATCTTCATAAAGACACCTGGAATCCCAATTGAAGGGAGACTAACCCCATTCTTTACCTTTTGATAGTAGCAGTGCTTACAATCAACCCAAGTGTAAGCAAAATCTGAAGGTGAAAGTTTATACATCTGTTATATTCTATTACTTTTTTAATTTACTCTTTGGTGGATGATATTGCTCTTCTATTTTTTCTTTAGGCAAAACACTAAGAAATGGAGAGGCATTCAGATTATGAGAGACTGGCCGAAAAGTTGCAGAACCCGTTCTCTTTCTACAATAAAATAAATGTAATTCCTCTTTAGCTCTAGTCATGGCGACAAATAACAACCTTGCTTGCTCCGCAATATCACGTTCATCGTTCCCTTTTGGAATATTTTCTGCTTCCAGTCCTACAATAAAAACTGTTTCAGCTTCTAATCCTTTCGCACTCTGAAAAGTTAAAATCCGAGCGAAGTAGTTATTATTATTATTCCTAACTTTATTGTTGCTGAATAATAATTTTTCCACTTCCTCAAAAAATGCAGCAGTGGAACCCCAAGGTTTGATATATAAAGAAAGTTTCATCAAAAATGTTGGAATATCCCTTTTTAAATAAAAAAGATTTAACTCGTCCAACTTCTTAAGTATTTTTAAACATAAAGGATCTGTTTTTGAAGCGACCGTTAAAGCATTTAATAAACTAACCCCATCTCTAATTACAGAATTCCACAAGACAGCAACCCTCTTTAGACCATTTTCCCTCTGATCAAGTTTTTCCTTTAATCTCGATTTTTGACTGGGCAGGTCCACAACCCCACTATTTATGATTAACTCTATTACATACCGTGTGGGTATGTTTGATTGAGTATTATCAAGCCATTTCTTTAGAAACTGGATTTTTCTAAATCCTGCAAGGTCACTCGTAGTTTTAAAATCAACACTTATTCCCCAATGATTTAGGGTATTTTTAATTTTTTCTACATAAAATCTATTTGGTACCAATATAAAAAACGTCCCAGCGTCTGCTCCCGCATGGGTTGCAGTATTTACCTTCTCTCTTATTATTGTAGAAATTATTTCTGCTTCACGATCGTCACTGGGGCAATCATGTTTAACAACCAAACCTTTCTCTGTTTTCAAATATTTATAACCACCCTTATCCAGCCTCTTTTTGTCAAATTTGTCAACAATACTAATTGCTGAATCAAGAATATCTACTAAACATCGCCTTGAGACATTCATACTTAAAACGGTGGCTTTATCACCAAAGTCGTTTTGAAAACCCCGTATATAGTCTGGTGACCCTCCTCTAAAACCGTAAATATTTTGATCATCATCTCCAACTACAAACAAACCCGCAGGATATTCAGAACAAAGAATTTTTATTAAGTCAAATTGGGCAGGATTTATATCTTGGTACTCATCAACCAATAGATATTTTGTTTTTGTTGCATACTTTTTCTTGAGATCTTTATTCCCCTTTAAAAGCTTGCAGGCTAGATAAATTTGATCATCGTAGTCAATTGAATTACAGGATCTTAAAATCTGCTCGTATTTATTTGCTATGCCATCAAATGTCCCAGTTATTTTGGCCGTTATCCGCTCCTTGAGTGCCAGGATTGCTTCGTTGATAGTCAAATTACATATCAATGCGGCATCGTTCATCAATGTTTGTCTAATTGCATGGTCTTCTACAACTTGAAATTTATCATCTAGACCAAACGCGTCTGGTTGGTTTAACAGGATGGATTGTCCCAGACTGTGCATAGTTGAAATCCGACCGGGTCGTTTTTCTGACTCAATATACTCAGGGCTACCAACCTCTTCAATTTTTTGCTTCATACCAGTGGCAGCTTCAGAGGTAAACGTGATTACAGTAATCTCGTCAGGCGAGATACCCTTTTCTGAAGTTAAATATTGAATACGCTTGGCTAACTGATATGTCTTTCCGGTACCTGGGCCGGCCAGAAGAAGAATTGGTCCCAATTCACTTTTGTATGCTTCTGGGTCGATTTGGACTTTCATTGCGGTAAAGCCATAACGTTCGATCTTATTCCAAATTTTTCAAAGGTCAAATTTTGATGACTCGGTCAATTTCTTTTTGAATTTTATCTGTTTCAATTAGCGCAACAATTATTTTTTGATAATGTTCGATATCATCACTTGTTAATTCTCTACCTTTTCTGTTCTTTAGCCATTTTTGTGCTGGTTGGTAACCACCAATATAAAAATTCCAAGCAACTTCTGGCACGTTACCAAAACATTGAGTATCGTTTATATAAACACTTCCATTTTTATACTCAATTTTTTCAACAATATCGGTACCTTCAACATTAAACAAAGTAATTAAATTATTTAATTTTGGCGATTCCATTAGGTGGAGCTCTCTCAATTCTTTCCCAAATTTTGCAAGTTGCTCAAAAGTTTTTTTATCTTTGGGGTATGGAACTCTGGGAAAATCAATTTTCAAAAATTCCTTATATTTTTCTCTATAGTCGGGAGAATACAAAACTGCATATACATAGCCAAAAGTATTTTCTGGGTTAGTTTTTCCAACAATATTTTCTATTTTGTATATGATGCCTGTACTAAGATTTGATGTCTTTAATCCGTCATTGTTATAAATAAAGAGAGGCGCTGATTGGCCCGCAAAACCTGCAGTGCCCAAAAATGCGTGCTCTGGTATAGATTTGATTGCAAAAACATCACCTGTCATTGAGCGTTCAAATACAAGTCCGATATTGTCTCCAACAATAAAGTTTTTCATAATATTTTCTCTCCAACGCCATATTACTTTGTTATCAAAATATGTCCAACGAACATCAAATGGGCGATAACTTATTCGTGTGAGTTTGTTTTCATCAAATTGCAATTTTGGGCTGTTACTCAAAACAAACTTAGCATAATTCTTACCAAGGTTATACTCATTATTGAGTTGCGTCTCCATATATAGACCACTTGCTAGTTTGTTTACTCTTTCGACAATAATATTTTTACTTTCGTTAATAATGAAATTGTCACCCATTGTTACTATACCAGTAGTGTTTTGAGTAAAAAGTTCATCTATTCTGAACCCTTTTGCATATTCGCCTTGGCCAGATGTATTTTTGGGAACAAAATATAACATTTTTTCATCCAATTTGATTTTTTGCCATTCGGGGGTTTTATTTAGCCTCTCAAACTTATATTTTTGTTTGCCATATATTTCTGAATGAAATACTTCACCTAATTCATAGGTACTCTTTTTACCTGTCTTGATTGCCAAGATAATTCCGACACCTTGCATAATATTAAAAACATTCTCATCCTTGCTCCCATCTGGGGCTTTTTCTAATTTCTTTGCATTTCCGTGCAAATCTAAAACATAAATCTTGTCAAAAGTTTTTACTAAGTGCCAGCGCATGCCCCTGAAGGTTGGGTTATCTAAATAACCATTGTTTGTTATCATCCCTACTATTCCATCCCCATTTTTTTCAATCATACTTTCAGCCATTGCGATGAACTTTACATAATCATCATTTAGCCAATGCTTCCTTTCTTGTAATTTTTGCTTGCCACCTGGTTCAACCTTATATCTTTCGACTAACCCATTTGCATATTTTGTTTCATTGCTACTAACTCCCGAATACGGAGGATTACCAATAACTACCATTATTGGTTTTTCATTTTTAATCTTTGAGGCTTCAATGGATTCTTCAGCAATACTTTCTGATAGGCCAACTCCCGAAAATAAATTCTGTTGTGTCACCTCTCCTTCAAGTGCGTTTGTAAGATAAATTCCGAGCCTAGATTTTCCTTTCGATGTTTCATAAAACGTATGAAAACCAGTTTCTTTCAAAGCCAAACTTAATTTCAGATGAGCAATTGTATACGGAGTCATCATGAGTTCAAATCCATATATTCTCGGAAGAAGATTGTAATGTACATATCCCGGCCAAGCAGCCTCTTGTTTATTTGTTTTGAATGGTTTGTAGATACTTCTAATGACAGCACTTATAAAGGTTCCCGTACCTGTTGCCGGATCTAGTATCTGTACTTTGTGTAATCCTTCCGAGGTTTTTGAAGTATCACCGAGGCCTTTTGGAAGTTTAAAATCTTTCCTTAAAATATCGTCAACTGCACGAACAATAAATTGGACCACAGGCTCCGGAGTGTAGTAAGCACCCATCTTTTTTCTAAGAACGGGATCGTATTCTTTTAAGAAATCTTCATAAAAGTAAATGACCGGATCTGGCTTTTTGTGAGTCTTTCCCCACAAATCTTCATCTGAAAATTGTTTTAAAAGTTCTTCGACGTCTGAGTGGGAATAAACTTCGCACAGTTCATCTACAATAAATTTCAGTCTAGAGTCAAAATCAATACCAGCTATGTGGTCAAAAAAACTTTGCAAAAATGGATTAGAATTTGGTATTAAATCTCTTGCTTTACTTCTAGTAAAATCGTCTGACTTGGAATCGTTAAATCTTGCTATAAATAATCCATAGACAAGAGTTTGCGCGTACATGTCGGCAAAAGTATCTACGGTTAAGTCATGAACTAAATATTTTTTGATCGAGTCGTACAATCTTGTTAATTCAGTTTTTTCATCTAACTCTGCAATTAAGAAGTGCCTTATATTATCTCTAATCCTTCTGGCTTTACCTGCCATGATTTTTGCCAAATGTTTTCCGGACCTAATCGGTTCTTTATAGCTTTGGGTGAACTCGATAAGAGTTTTTTCTAAAAGCTCATAATTATCAGAAACAGGATTGATTGATCTATCTTTTGTGTCATAATTTCCTATTTTGATAGGTTCTCCATATGGCAATCCATTCCTGTAGAATCTGAATTCCAGATAATCTGTAAGTACTAGATTTGCATAACCAAAATAACGGCCCATTTGTTCCGATTTTTCTACCTTATCTAATGAAATTCCTATATCTTTTGTTTCTATATACAGAAGCGGAACGTCATCTTTTATGACAACAAAATCGGGCTTATTACCAGCTTTTGCTTTAGGATCGTTATCAAACCTAGAAATTTTTATAGAAGCAAAAATGTTTTTTAGAAGAATTTCAAAATCCGTTCGATATCCGATTTCACTTGTCTCTTCATGAGAGAACTTCGAAGAAACAGATGAAATATAATCTGTAAATACATCCTGCATCTTGGCCTATTTTAGCACTTTCAGAAGTGGCTCACGAAGACCTTTTTCTCAACACAACATTTTTAAGATAAGGGGTTCTTTTTTCAACAGCCATTAAAAAATCTTCTCCACCCTGTTGGGATTCAAACCATGACGAGGAAACATTATTGGCTGCATCCAAGATACCCCCGGGTAAATACTCACCAACTTTAACTTCCTGATCCAAATATGGTTTTATCTCTTCAGTCAGCGCTTTAACAATTGCTTCATCATCTTTTTGTAAGTATTCCAAAAGTGACGGAAATATTTTTAAAATTATCGGAACCTTTACTTCCGCTTGATCCATAGGATCTCTTCCCGATTTCAAGACCATATATTTTGCCATACCCAAATTAAACAAGACCATCTGGTCAAAGTTAAAAGTAAATCTCTCGACAATCCTGGCTTTCCTCATAACTTGAAGGGCCTCGGTCTTTTTTTGATTGACCAGTAGTTGTAATATCCAGGCTTCTTCAACGGGTTCTCTGCTAAATGGGTTTTCAGTTTTATTTTCCAGCATTTAGGCCACTATAATACCACTTTTCTCGACTGGGGGATATTTGGGGGTGGGAAAGTGGGAACCGGCTCTTGGGGAACAATTTCTTTCCTTATGGAATAAACCTCGAGGCCGTCGTCTAATTTTGTCGGACCAACGGAAACCCTAGGGGTCTGGCCTTCGGGAACCTGCACTCCCAGCCAATTATTTTTAAATTCCTCGAGCACAAACATACCTAAAGGAGAAAGCGGATAAAGTCTTCCTTGGCTATCGCGATGCGCTGCCACAAAGAATTCATCAATAATTTCAATTTCTTTACTCGACATTCCGGCCTATTGTACTACAAACATGATTCAAAATCTGTTCGTAGCAGGCCACTACTTATCAAATAATTTTCTCAACTCTTCTTTGGCTTGGTTGAGGATCTTCTGCCGCCGGGGAGGAAGATTTTTACCGGCCCGGTTGATATAGAAATTAAGCATGCTCATAGCGGATTGGAACGGGTTGGCTTTTCTTCTCGGACTATTCTCTGCCGAGTGCTTCAGGGATCTCGCAATTTTCTTTGGGCTATCCCAGGTAAAAACCCCTTCTTCCAAATCTAAGGCCACAGAAGTTTTGGTGACTTTATTTGACCACTTCTTAACCATCTTGGCTTATTGTACTCCAATCACAATTCCCTGTTCCTGGACACGGCGAAAGAGGACACAATTATCTGAACCGATGCCCAGACTCCAACAGTCTTCAGGCTTCCAATCATAAATTAAACAGCTTCCATCTTCACCTAAATTTGGACAGGGTCCGACTATTCTGACCGTCCCGCAACCCAGGAAACTGGTATAGTAAACCCCATTTTCTGTTTGGTTTGAGAGATTATTCACTCTTTTTGCCCCCGGAAACCAACTCTTGATTTCTGATACAAAATAACCATTACTGAAATATGAATCCCTGCAGCAGCAAGCGTTGCAACCTGCTTCTTTACAAAGGTTTCTTTCCGGCATTTGGCCCCTATTATACTACTTGGCCAGAAAAACGACGGCATTAGGAATAGAGTGGGGCTTGATAATTGGGATGTTATCGTGATAACATTAACTCACAAGTAAATCCTTGCGTGTGGGCTTCCGGATGGTAGCTCGTAAACAGCACGCAAGGTTTTGCATTTTAGGGGAATAGAGGATTTTCTTCAATAATTTTCCCCTTTATCAAACGGTAATAAGTCTCATCTTCCATTTCACACTTTCTAAATATTGCCCATGATACAAAATCCACCGCTTGCAGGGCTTTCTCCTGGGAAGGACTTTTTATACTTACATCAATTTTTACCCTATGTTTATTAGAAATTTGACTCTTTAAATATGTCTTAAAATTTTCATTCAAAAATTTATTCGTTTCTCTCTTCGAAGCTACCAAATAAATCATGCTATTGATATCAACAAGCTTCTTTTTCATAATCCTATCTAATAGAATATTAACTACATAATTGTACAAAACATGCTTTTCTTCTTGAAGATTGGTATAAACTTTGGACTTATTTAGATAGATTGTCATTATCGAACAATTACACTTAGTCAACAGACTGAGCATTCTTTTCCGTGTCACAGGCTTTTCTTTGGTGGAATGAAGAACACCTCCACTTAATCTTTTAATTTTCTTCCTCAACCCAGAATGAATTTTTTTAACTACCTTCTCTATCGGTTTTTTATCATTCGTAGATAAAATTGTTATGACAAAATACTTAGAGTTTTTCTTTTTACAATTAAACCCCAGATCCCCGGATTCATCCAGAAAGATATATGCCATACTTCAACATTTTACCATTTTCCGAAGTTAGGGGGCGTGGCGACCGGTAGTCTGGGGATTATTTTTCCCCCATATCCCAAAGTTTACTCATAATCATATCGTTCCTTTCTCTTTCATCCGGAACTAATTGGCGAAGCATTGATCTGGCATCCAGCAAATTTTCAAGGTCCAAATGGGGAATTTCTTTTTTATCGGCCACCAAACGGATTGACGCCGCAATAACGTCAACATAATCTGAAATCAATTCTTGCCTTTCCTCACCTTCTATTCTTGACATCCCAGAAGAATACGACTTATTGATTACTTTGTCTGTTAGGAACATTACTGATTATTTTACTGCGAACAATATTGCATGAGGTACAATTAATACAGTTTTAAATGCTAAAAATAAAAAACGGAATTACCCAAAAACAGATAGCTCAACTTTTAAATTTTTCCCAAAATGATCCCGTCATCGCCAAATTTACCACAGACAAAACCAGATTTGCATCTAAAGTGACTTTTGAAAGCTGGAGAAAAACCAAAGGCCATATTATTTATACTTTGGAGGGAGAGAAAAAAGAACTGGCGGGGATCATGTGGCTTAGTTTTGAAACTTCGCCACAACTATCACCCCAATATGGTATTTCTTTCGGCATCAGGATTTACGAACCCTACCGGGGCAAGGGCCTTTCCTTTAATTTTATGAAAACCTGTTTTGATAAATTTCATAAAACCAAGAGCTACCAAAAGACAGCCAACAATAAAATCTGGATATCTACTTCTAAAGATAATCTGGCGGCCATTGCCCTATATAAAAAATCCGGCTTCCGGCAAATCTTCCACCCAGACAAAGAGGGTAAAATTCTGATGGTATTAAACTAACATCATTCAACAGGGGATTTTAACAACAGTATCAGCTGTTTGAAAAAATCCCAGGGAATTGCCTGGCTTAAGAATTTCATGAGAGTAAGCGTAACAAAATCTGAAAGGCTTATCCGTAATTTTAATTACAGATTTTTATTCAATCGATTGAAGAGCCAAACAGGCCAAAATATAACTTAAAATAGATTCTGCTCCTTCGTTGGGATTAACTCCATAAGATTCCAAACCGTCTTTAATTCCCCCGCTCTTTTCATCAATTAAAGACAGATGTTTTACATTTCTGCCGCCATACCATTCGAAAGCCTTGTGGGCAAACTCCAAATACTTTTTTTCTGTGGTTATTTTATAGGCCAAACAGCAAACTTCAACCATACCGCCGGCTTCTACCGGCTGTTGGCCATATATACCGGCCCGGCCGCCCTTTTGCTGCCACCCCTGATTGCCGGTAAAGGAAAAGTATTTTTCGGAATAGTTAAATGACTGCTGAATGAGAAAATCCAGAGATTCTTCAGCTACCATCAAATATTTCCGGTTCCGGGTAACTGCGAAGGCCGTAAACAGCGCCTGGGGCAGGCGGCTATTCTCATAGGTCAGTGTATCTTCAAACCATTTCCAAGAATCATCAGAGTTATTATCATAAAGACCTACCAATTTATCCGATAAAACTATTAATTCTTCTTTATCTTCCGGCAGCTTTCTAAGACTAAATGCCATTATCAATTGGGCTATTGTCCGGGGATATTTAACCGTGGGAATTAAGTGGGCCGGTTTGTCAAAATAATCAGTTTCGGCCAGAGCCAGCATGGCCCGGCCAAAACCTTCATGGACGCCGGCATCATCTTTCCAAGTCAGATCGGCATTCATATCCTGATGAAAACCATTTTTATCTATGGCCCGAAGGAGGAAGTTTAAATAAATCGGAGTTAATTTTTCTAAACCCTTAACTTGCCTCGAAATAATTAATGCCCGGGCATTATCATCCACCGAATAGCCTTCTTTGGGATCTGGAGTGGTGACAATACAGTGTTCCAGAATACCCACTTTATCAGTTAAGCGCAAAATATGCTTTAAAGAAAATTTCGCTGGCATTAAACTTATTTTTGGGAAAAAGTTATGGCTCTAAACAGATCCAAATATCTTAAGCCCACATTGGACCAAGTCATCAGCCGGCCAAAGTCATAGGCCTTTTTACTCAGTTTTTCTTTTTCGTAAGGGTGCTCCCATAACTTCATCACTGCAGAAGCGATAGAATCGGAATTCTTAAACGGAACCAGGATCCCGTTTTTTTGATCCAAAACTTCCTCGGCATATAAATAAGGGGTAGAAATACAGCACTTCCCGGCACCCAGCGCATAGGCCAAAGCTCCTGAAGCTGCCTGCTGCGGATCAAGATAGGGGGTGATATAAAAATCCAGGGCTTTAAGCCAGTCGATTAATTCCTCCAAAGATAAATATTTATTGATAAATCTGACATTTTTGGCAATTTTTAACCTTTTAATTTCTCTTTTAAGAAAATTGCGGTATTTTTCCCCTTCGGCTTGTAAAACCACCGGGTGGGTTTGGCCGATGACCAGGTACAAAACATTGGGGTACTTTTTGGCAATTTTGGCGACCGCCCCCAAAGCATATTCAATTCCCCGGCTGGGAGAGAGTAAATTAATATTGCCCAAAACTATCTTACCGCTGAGCTTTTTAATTTTCTTTTGATCTTCTGTCAGAGCAAAAGGCAAATCGGGCGTACCGTGCGGAATGACCACCACTTTTTCTTTGGAAATCCCATAACTATCAACCAGTTTGGTTTTGATCCGCTCCATCATCACGACAACTGCTACAGACTTATCAATAATTCGCTTTAAAATTATCCCCTCATGGCTATACGGGTTATCCAGCACGGTGTGCAGGGTCGTGACCAAGGGCTTAGTCAAGGATTCTACAAAAGGAATAATATATTCCCCATCCTTACCGCCGTATAAACCATATTCATGCTCCAGGCAAACTATATCGGTACCGGACTGGTTAATGTAATTGGCTGCCTCCAGATAGGAATGCATTTCTTCCTGATTAATTTTATATTTAACTTCCCAAGGATAATTAATAGTTTCTCTGGGCCTGGCCACAGACATAATCTCAGCCAATGTTT
>JBEKGU010000002.1:0-11622 GCA_050012635.1 Candidatus Microgenomates bacterium
CGAATCTACGTAAGATAGAACCAATTATAGATACCGAAGATCCAGATAAGTATTAAAACAATTGATAAAATAACTAGTCCGCGCATTTTGTCGAAGTATGCAGCCGTGAGGAATAACAATTGGCCAATAAGACCAATAACAAAACCCCATTTGTTTTTTAACGAAACGAGAAGAAGCCCCAGAACTGTAAATATAAAAAGTAATCCTGCAAAGAAATTATCCATATTTTGGCTGAGCATGTCGGTCTAGAATCTTACGATCCTTATAACTTTTTTGGCGATTTCCTCTTTTTCCATCCACTAATTATCTTTTGTGAATCTTTTGTTGTTGAAACATGCCTTTCTTCGTCTGTCACAAATTCCGGTAGTCCTTTAGCTTTTATATTTAGTCTTGCCCTGACACACAATAGTCGCCTATCATTTTCCACTCGCAAAATTACAAGTTGATAACCACCCCTAACAATGTGAGCCCATTCCTTATATTCTGGTCTGTCCCATGTTACGAACCACATATTTTTCACCTCCTTTTTAAACTCTGGCTGTGGGACTTGGATTCGAACCAAGATAACAGCCTCCAGAGGGCTGTGTCCTGCCGTTAGACGATCCCACAATAAATGTTAAAAACTAACCTTCCAATCTTCTTTTTAAATATGCCCTGCCAAACCCTGTTTTTAGTTGCTTTTCCCGCTCAATCGCCTTTCCTTGTGATAAACAACCTTCAAAATATTCTAGTTTCAACGGTTTTCTGTATTTGGTGGCCGTAACTTTTCCCGAGTTATGCTCCATTATTCGTTTTCTTAGGTTGTTAGTCCAACCAATATACAGTTTCCCATCAGCTTCACTTTTCAAAACGTATGTAAAGTAATACATATCCTGCCGTTACCTGCCCGCAATGCTACGCTTTGCTCGCAAGCGTTGCAGGCGGGGACGATCCCACAAGATTAAAGATCTAAGGCTAATTTTACCACAATCCTGAAGTAACGGCAGAATTGGATGAAAACCCCGTTTGTGATACATTGAATTAATGATTTTTGGTTTACCTCTTAAAAAGTTTTTTTCAGGACAAAAGTGGATGAGGATTGTAATTGTAGTCATTGGGGTCATTTTACTTTTGTTAGTCGGGTATTCTGCCTATCTCTACGCGCAAAATACGGCATTAAAAGTGACGGTCTCTAAAAATACCACCACTATTGCAGAAATAAATAAGGAGCTTGGTGATATTAAATCTCAAGATCAATATAAAATTAATGTTGCCCTGCAAAAACAAATAGACCAGATCCAAACCACTTTTACCCAATCTGTGGCTGTATACGAAAATCTTCTGGATTTGGAAAATCCTCCCAAGGATATTAAAGGTCTTGATGGTCTATATGCAAATGTCTTAAGCCAGCTGGCAAAAAGTGATTATACCGGGGCGGCTAAAAGTTTGACTGATATTTCCTTAAAAATCACGGCCGAGCAATCAAAAGTGGCATCTGCAGCTGCAGCAGCAATTCCTGCTAATGTACCAATAAGCGTTTCAGCCCCGGGTTCCGGGAATTATTCCAGACAACAAGTCTCCACAGATGTGGGAAATTTTATGGTTGACATAGTTGCCGGAGATTTGGGGTCGACTAAAGTTATTGTTGATACTGCATCTGATTCCACTTGTGGTAATAATTGTCCAGTTCTTCCGCTGGCCACTTATATTTCAAGAAGTGGGGCGTATGCCGGAGTCAACGGGTCATATTTTTGTCCTGCAAGTTATCCGACATGTGCCGGGAAAACCAACTCTTTTGACCTCTTACTCATGAATAAAAATAAAACTTATTTTAACTCGGACAATAATGTTTATAGTTCTAACCCGGGTGTGGTTTTTGGAGGGGGTTATATCAGGTTTTTGACAGCAGTCAGTGAGTGGGGACGGGATACTTCAATTGATAGTATGCTTTCCAATTACCCGCTTTTGGTTTTTAATTCCAATATCGTATTCGGTGGCAGCGGTGATCCCAAAATTAACAGTGTCAGTACCAGAAGCTTTGTTGCCAATAAAGGCAACACCGTTTATATTGGGGTGGTTCATGGGTCAACTACCGAACAGGTTGCTCATGTAATGAAAGCTTTGGGAATGGATAATGCCCTTAATCTTGATGATGGAGGAAGCGCAGCTTTTTGGTATGGGGGTTATAAAGTCGGTCCGGGCAGGGATTTGCCCAATGTGATTCTGTTTGTTAAAAAGTAGATCGTTCTTTCTGGCCATTTCGACAAATTTCTTAAGATCTTCTTGAATTTGTTCCTCTGTTGTCTCTCCCTCCAATTGTTCCAAAGGCACATTTGGAAAATAGGTATCCTTTACCTCCTTCAATGTTCTAAACGTTCTTCCTGATCCTCTTACAGGGTCTGCTAAAAATCTCTCCTCCATAAAACTATTATATCAAAATTGGTTTACTCGATTTGCCAATGATTAGATAAACAATATATACTGGAAATCGATGAAGAAAGTAGTTACCGGAATTGTATTTTTGTTTTTGTTTGTTATTGTTTTCCCTAAATCTGTGTTTGCTTCTCAAGGCTTAATCCCGCCGACTTCGGGACTTTATTTCCTGCAAATGTGGGGGGAGAATGTTAAACTTGCCTTTACTTTTTCTAAAGATCAAAAAGTTAGCTATTTGCTTAGTTTAACCCAGAGAAGAGTTGATGAAATGGCAATAAGTCCTTCTTTCCAAATAAGCGATCGTTATACCGCGCACTTTCAGGATTTGGAAAACCTGGCTCCCCAAGTTTCCGACAAAGATCAGGTTGTTGAAAAAATAAAAGATGCAAGTTTAAATCAGCAGTCAGAGCTGGCGGTAGTTTATCTAAAAGTGTCTGCCAATGCTAAACCGGCGGTTCTGGGAGCACAGACAAGTTCATCAGAACATGTTGCCAATACTATTCAAGCAGTTGACGGACAAAAAAGTGCCGATAACTATACCGCGCAGGTACAAACAATACAAAAAGCTGAGCAAGTTGGCAAAATAGAACAAGTGCAAATGGAAAGTGGACCCAACTCCAGCCCTTCAGAAAATAATATAAATCAAATAAATAACGGTCAGGGATTAAATCAATTAAACCCGATTAATAATCCAAACGGCTCTGCGGGTGGAGATCAAATGCAACCTACCGCACCGATTCCTATGAAATAATATGAAAAGGACCCTGCTCATTTTTTTTGTCTTAATAGTTTTGGGTGGATTGGGATACGGTGGATATAAATATTTTTGGCCAGGTTCAAAAAACCAGTCGGGTGGTCCTTTAAATGAAGCTCAACTGTGTGATGTCGACAACCATACCTGCAGTTCCATACAAAAAGTTACAAACTCCGGAATTTTAAAGGTTACTATTACTGCTTCAGGGAAATCGGTTAGTGGTTTGGAAGTTGATGTAGCGACAAAACCCGGCGCGCAGAAATATTATATGAAATTGACTGATTCAAATGGCACAGTTATTTTTGATGGAATTCCTGCCGGTAATTACACTGTTTATTTTAACAGTAATAACTTCCCACAGCAGTTTGGGTCCCCACCCGCAGAAACAGTTAGTGTGGTAAGCGGACAAACCGCTGAGAAGAATATAGATTTAATTTCAAAGTGAGAAAAATCTTCCTATTTGCCGCGTTAGTGGTTATCGGAATTGCGGGTTATTTTGGTTACCGGTTGTTGATTGAACCTAAAGTAGTAGTTCTCCCCCCAATTGACAAACCGCCATTTTATAGTGTCTCGTATGTTTATAGTATCCAAACATTAAATCCGGTTACTTTCTTAATCGGGGGGAAAGATGTCTCAACTCTCGATCTGGGAAAAATGTTTGCGGATGATATGCAGGCCATTAAATCTGCAGGTTTTGGGGGAGTTAAAGTAAGTTTTAATTTTAAGGGTAATAATTATCTGGAAGGGCGGGTGGCTTTAAAAGCTGCCCAGGCGGGTTTATATCCCTTGGCAACTTTGGCGGGAGGGGATACCAAACCTGATATGGATCAGTGGAAGACTTTTGTGAAGAATGTGGTTAGTAGCAATAAATATATTTATTTTTGGGAGATCTGGAACGAACCCAGTATGGATGCATCCAGATACGGCTCACCGGAAGAATTTGTCCAGCTTCTTAAAGTTACTTATCCGATTATTAAGGCAGCCAACCCCAAGGCTAAAGTAATGGTCACCCTCAGTGCCGAGGCGAGAGATAATACCGGTTTTGAAGATCAGGTTTTAGCTTTAGGTGGTGGCGATTATTTCGATATCTTAGGTTTCCATCCCTATGCAGCCAATCCGTATTTGCAAGAGAATTTAATTAAAGAAGCCATCACCCGTGAGCAAGCGCTGGTTGCCAAATATAACAACCGTTGGCCGTTGTGGATTGGAGAAATTGGCCAGCCGGCGAGCGAAGTCGGCGAAGCGCAACAAGCAAATTTAGCCCGGATGGTATATCAAGAAGCGCTGGATAACCATATTCCTCTGACTTGGTTATCTTTTACTGACGAACGCTTGCCAAATAGTATTAAAATTGGTGACGGATCGGGTTGGGGACTGATTAGAAATGACGGCAGCAAGCGCCCGGTTTACAATACAGTTATTAATTTCATCAAAAATAACCCACTGTAGTCAAATAAGAGTCGCACCCGACGGGGGCAGTTGGTCCTGCTTTTGGGGTTGTTTAATCAACAAACGTAGAATGTTCGCATACCAAACCTGGGGCCCAATAAGTGGAGTACCACTTTCCTGGATTTTAAGTAGTCCTGCAGATATATCTCCGACGATTTCTTGCAGTTTGCCCTTTCTTTCCATATCTCTATTTTAATACTTTCGCTAATTAAACTCCTCGGGTACAACTATATTGACTTCGAATACTCCAGGTTAGATACTTAAAAGTGGCCGGAATGAAAAAAGTTTTACTGATTATTGCAGGCAGTATTTTATTATTGCTGTCGGTGGCGGCAGGAGTTTATGCACAAGAGAATTGGCTAATTTCTCTTTTTCCTAAAAAACTTCTGACTTTCAGTTTGCGCCGTTTTAAACCGCTATGTGGTTTTCCGGGATATGACTTAGTTTATTGCCATGCCAAAGTGGTGACCCAAAATGACGGAGTAACTCCTCTGGCGGGAAGCACGCCGCTTTCTACCAGCTTGGGGCCAACCCAATTTCATATGGCATATCAGCTGCCGTGCCAGCCCGGAGGCGGGGTGCAGTCCGGCTGCAGTACTCCTTCCCAATTCGGTCCGGCAACGATTGCGATTGTCGATGCTTTCCACGCCCCGACTTTGGAAAATGATTTAACGGTCTACTCAAATTATTTCGGAATTCCGGTATGTACCAAAGCCAGTGGTTGCCTGACCGTGGTGGATCAAAATGGGGGACAAAGCCTGCCTACTCAAGTTAACTCGGGCTGGGCGATGGAGACATCTTTGGATGTTGAAATCGCCCATGCGATTTGTCAAACCTGTAAGATTTTACTGGTTGAGGTAAATTCAAATAGTTTTTTAAGCATGGGAACCGGAGTGAATACGGCGGCGAGATTGGGCGCTATAGCAATTTCCAATAGCTATGGCGGGGCAGAATGGTCGGGCGAAAAAAGTTATGACTCTTACTATAATCATCCGGGAATCGCGGTTACTGCTTCTTCAGGAGATAACGGGTACGGAGCGGAATATCCGGCCGTATCGCCAAATGTAGTGGGAGTGGGTGGAACCACGCTCCAAATATTTACGGATTTTTCCTATGCTTCGGAAAGTGTGTGGTCGGGAACCGGCAGTGGCTGCAGCAGATATGAAACCGCCAGTCCCTGGCAAACAAGTTTACCCAATTGGAATCAGACGGCGTGTTTGACGCATCGGGCCATCGCGGATGTGGCGGCAGATGCCGATCCCAATACAGGTGCGGCGGTTTATGACTCGACAGCTTATGGCGGCCAAACCGGTTGGTGGCAAGTGGGTGGAACCAGTCTGTCTTCTCCCATTATTGCTGCGGCCTTTGCCTTGGCGGGAGGAGTTGCTCCGAGTACCCAGGCGCCGTCAGTTTTGTATGCCAACTCCACCCCGTTAAACTTTCATGATATAACTACCGGTGCCAACGGATCATGTTCGACGATAATGTGTAAAGCCGTGTCCGGATTTGACGGACCAACAGGTTTGGGGACCCCGGAGGGTATTGGTGGTTTTGGCCCGGTTGTATTTGTCAGTCCTACACCAACTCCTATTCCGCCTATAGATAATATCGCTCCGGTGGTGACAATTACCAGTCCTACGGATGGGAGTACGGTACGACGCAACTCCGGGTTGACCATCAGGGCTTCTGCCTCCGACAATATTGGAGTAACCAAGGTTGAATTTTATATTAACACTTCACTTCTTTCGACAAGCATGACCAGTCCTTACAGAGCTTCGTGGACTGTTCCCTCGGCACGAAATGTTAAATATGTACTCGCTGCCAAGGCTTATGATGCTGCCGGTAATTCATCCTCAAGCGCAGTAACAGTTACTTCCCGCTAGTTAAACCTGGTGGAGAGTTGAATGAAGGCATGGCTGCTGACATCAAACCAGAAAGACGGACCAAGACTGCCGTCCTCTTTATCAGTATTAATAACCACCAATGTTGGGCCTCCCCAGCCGGTGACCTCGGTTATTTTGAAATTAGTAAATTTAGCGGCAAACATATCTGAAATATTTAGGGTTTTATTATCCTGTGTGCCGGTTTCTTTAGAGGTGGCCAAAACAAAATAATTGGCTTGGCCTGAATTTTCTTCTTTCAAAAAAATGTATTTATTGTCGGGGGAAAAAGTGTTGTATGGAATAGATAAAGTTGTGGTTAACGGAACCGTGGTGGTAAATATCTCTTTTTGTGTGTTATTGGCTAAGTCCCTTATTAAAAATGAGTATAAAATAGCATCCTGTTTTTTCTCCTCATTCATTGTCAGGGTTAATTTACTGTTGGGTGAAATTACGCTGGTCAGCCGGGGCTCTTGGGCATCTACCGCAGGGGGAACGGTTTCGGCAGTGTTTTTTGATTGCATCTTTCCTACTACGAACAGGGTGCCGGTGGCAGCTGCCAATGTAAATAAGAGCGGTATCAATAATTTAGAGCGGTGCTTGTCCATAAATTGTTATTGCCGTTCCCGGGTTATTTGTGCCGGAAATTGTGACATTGCCGTTCGTGGGTGGATCTACCCAATCATAGAGTTTTTGAGCATCCACAATCCGCATATTCACACAGCCATGGCTCATCGGGTGGCCAAAATTATTATGCCAATAAGTACCATGCAGACTAAAACCCGATCCGGCTGAGGCATTAGGGCCCTCGAAAAACATGACATAAGGTACATTCGGCAGATCGTAAAAATCTGCTCCGGTGCCGCCGGTCATCCTGGTGGCCCTGAGTTTTTCCCAAATAGTAAAGTCTCCGACGGGTGTCGGGTGCCATTTTCCGGATGAGATTAAAGTCTGCATAAATAAAGTACTGCCCTGATAAGCGGTTAGGATTTGGCTGGTTAAATTAACATAAATATGTTTTTCCCCTACAGCCGTCGTTTCACCCAGAACTTTGGTGGCCGGTTCTTTTTGGGCCAAATTAATTTCGGGCGGAATAATTTTCTGCCCGGCAAAAACTCCCGCAGCCCCATTTTCTACTTTAAGATTTAGGCTGTCTTTGCAGCTTATGGAGTTGGCACAAAATGGCTTCCCGATTAGCATGCTGGCAATCAGGGCCCCGATCACTAAAATCGGAAGAAAAAACATTGCTTTTTTAACGGTCATTATTCAGATTAGACGATTTTGTTCAATTTGACAAATATCCTGTAGTATGTTACTTTTCTTGCCTATGTTCAGCGAAGTCGTCTTGTTACTGGTGCATTTAGCCGTAGATCAGCCTCAGCCTGAGGTCGCCTCCGGCGTGGTTTTAGCCTCGCACAGCTTCTCGCTTGAGGATAGATATAACAATTCCTTCGTCAACGGGGTATTTAAAGACAATATTCTCTTGACCTTGAATTATATGGACGGAGCCATAAAAGATAAATCCGGGATTAATTGGGATGATGTGGAAAAGCCGCTTCAATACTCATTTACTTTGGACCCCGGCCAGGAATTTGCTTTCCATGGTGCCACTCTTCCTGAATACAGTCAAAATATAGCTAAAACCACCAATGCGCATTTTAATTGGGATGAAGGTTTTAAATCCGACGGCGACTTTACCGGTGACGGTGTTTGTCACTTAGCTTCGCTTATTTACTGGACAGCCAAGGATGCGGGATTAACCACCTATGCGCCGTCGAATCACAATTTTGCCAAAATTCCTGATGTGCCTAAAGAAGACGGAGTGGCTATCATGAGCCCCAACCCATTGGGGAATTTATACATTGTCAATAATCTGGATAAGCCGGTGGTTTTTTACTTCAATTATGACGGCACAAACTTATCCGTAAGTGTGCTATACTGATTTATCATTAATAATCTGCCGGTAGATAAATTAGTGGCGGCGCTTCTCCTCAGGGGTGGACGGGTGGATAAGTATTACCTCCAGGGGTGGAATAAAAATAAGCATGCTTTAGTGTTCCTGAATGGCTGGTTTAGTGGCAAAAACATCCGGGAAGCCCTGGTTAAAGCTCTGGCTTGACATAGCTTAAATTATAGGGTATAGTACGTTCTCAGGTGGCAGATTACAGGTAATAGATCTGCTTAAATTAAGTCGAGTTTTAGGTTTTCAAGAAATAGGTACCTCAAGTAATATTTACTTTTTAAATTGTATCTCTTTCTTCATTACGTTGAATTTGCTGTTTTTTAAGCAGTTCTGTTCCCTTTAATATGTACAACCGATTTCACAACAAACGCAGAATAAGGTCTTTTGACCCTACTTTTATTGTCAATAACCCGCCCATGGCAAGCGGGGTTCGGGAATATGCCATTACCCATGCTTTTAATGATTTTGATGTTGATGAGGTTTTAAAAAGAAATGTGTCAGATCATGGCTATAAAATTCCTACCCCGATTCAGGACCAATGCATTGGACCTCTCTTAGAAGGCCGGGATTTAATCGGCATTGCCAATACCGGAACTGGTAAAACGGCGGCTTTCCTGATTCCTTTAATTAATAAAGTTCTGAAAGATGCCAATCACCGGGTATTGATTTTGGCTCCGACCAGAGAGTTGGCAACCCAAACCAGAGATGAATTTTTAGCATTTGCTAAAAACCTACGAATTTATTCGGATCTCCTCATCGGCGGAGCCGGAATGGGCAGACAGATTGACAGTTTGCGCAGGTATCCCAATTTTGTCATTGGTACGCCGGGGAGGATAAAGGACCATTTGCGTTCCCGGTATCTGGATTTATCTAAGTTTGACTGTGTGGTTTTAGATGAAGCAGATCGGATGGTAGACATCGGCTTTTTGCCCGATATGCGCCAAATTATTGCCCTCCTACCTACCCGACGCCAATCATTATTCTTTTCCGCCACAATTGACGGCAAGGTTAGGGAAATTATCAGAGGTTTTGTCAGGGATCCGGTCTTGGTATCGGTTAAAACCGGAGATACTGCCCGGAATATTGAACAGAAGGTAGTTAAAGTCTATGACGTGACCAGAAAAATTGAACAGCTCTATAGACTTATTGTTGATGAAAAATTCGAAAAAGTACTGGTGTTTGGCAGAACCAAACACGGAGTCCAGAAGTTGGCTGATGAGCTGACCTACCATGGGTTGCGCGCGGAAGCTATCCATGGCAATAAAAACCAAAGCCAGAGAATGCGGACTCTGGATAAATTTAAAAATGATGAGATTAAAATTCTCATTGCCACGGATGTGGCCAGTCGGGGACTGGACATCCCCAATGTCAGTCATGTGATTAATTTTGATTTACCTGAAAGCTATGAAGCCTATATCCACAGGATTGGCAGGACAGGCCGAATGGATAAAAAGGGCATCGCCCTGACCTTTGTGGAGTAAAAGTTACTTCAGTGGAAATGGTATAATTAGACCATGACTATCCAATTTGATACCAGAAAATTGCAGGACATTTGTAAGGCGAATGATGTAGCTTATCTTGGCCTTTTCGGTTCGTGCGCAACAGGCAATCAGAAAGAAAATAGTGATATTGATTTGTTAGTTGATTTCGCCAGTACAAAATCTTTGCTCGAAAAGGGTAAAGTACTTGTAGAGTTGCAAGACTTGTTTAAGAGGGACGTGGATCTGGTTTCCAGAAAAAACATAAAACCAACACTTAAACCGTATATAGAAAAGCAACTAATAACACTTTATGGAGAAAACTAACCAAGTTTATCTTGAAGATATCTCTGCTGCAATAAAATTAATTCTAGAAGACTACGTTTCCGGTATTAACTTTGAGGAATTTAATAAAGATAAAAAGACTCAAGATGCAGTAATCAGGCAAATTGCCATAATTGGAGAGGCAATGGGTAAACTCAGTAAAAAGTTTCTTGAGAATCATTCTGAGTTACCAGATAGAGAAGCTGTAGCTATGAGAAATGTGTTAGTACACGATTACGATTGGGTTGATACTGAAGAGGTATGGAGAACAATTAAGGAAGATTTGCCGAGACTTAAAGAAACTGTTGGAAAAATATTGAGTGAGGAGTTCTAAGTCTTCTCATGTACTTTGTTTACATTCTTAGGACTTCGGGAAACACTCTCTATATTGGCCAAACTAATAATCTTGCTAGGAGGCTGGCAGAACACAAAAGTAAATCTGTGAGGGGAGCCAAATATATCCGCAGTTTTGATTTTTTTGAACTGGTCTATACCGAAAAATTCAAAACCAGAACGGAAGCGATACAAAGAGAATACCAGCTGAAACAACTGCCTAAGGTTGACAAAGAAAAACTGGTTGAAATGTGGAAAATGTGATATCATCCTGGCTAATGGAAAGAGATATCAAAAAGGCAAATGAGTCTTCTGAAGCCGCTGTGAAGGCAACGATAGCCTCTACTGAAACTGTAGTTTTCGCTGGAGTTACAATGTTTTATCCACCCGCATTGGCAGGTGTCGTGGTTTGTTTCCTTGAAACTTTAAGACAAGTCGCCAAAGTCTATTCGAAGCCGATAGACGATAAGCCAATAAATGCTCAAGATTATCTGTCCAAGCACAAGTAATTTACAAAGCTCCTCCTTATCTCCGTGGTATAATTATTAGTCTTCTATGGAGCCGGAAAAAAGTATTATTGTTGTTACCAATCTGACAAAAAAGTTTAAAGATTTTACTGCTGTCAATAATATTTCTTTTACTGTTGACAAAGGAGAAATATTTGCGTTTTTAGGGCCAAATGGTGCCGGGAAAACAACCACCATAAAAATGTTGATTACTCTTCTGGCTCCGACCGCAGGGAATGCAGTTGTCGACGGCCATAGTATTCGGGCAAATTCGGCCGCAGTAAGGAGAGTCATAGGCTACGTACCGCAAATGATTTCTGTTGATGGTGCCCTCACGGCGGAAGAAAATCTGATGTTGATGGCCAAACTTTATGATATTTCCGGTAAAGACAGGAGAGAGCGTATTGACGAAGTTCTGTCGTTTCTGGATTTGAAACAGGTGGAAAAAACCCTGGTCAAGAATTTTTCCGGAGGGATGGTGCGGAAACTGGAAGTCGGACAGGCAATCCTGCATCAACCGCCA
>JBEKGU010000003.1:0-11568 GCA_050012635.1 Candidatus Microgenomates bacterium
GCTCGGGTCACATAGTTCGCGAACTGTTTTTCCATTACCCCATAGAGCCTCTTAACTTTTTGTTTTTCCCTGAGCTGCCGGCCATATTGAGAGGGCATTCTTTTCATCCCCTTGGGACCATGTACGCCGGGAGTAACCTGCAAACGGGTTAATTTTCCACCGCTCCCGAAAAGGTCGTAACCTTCGCGTCTACTTAATCTGTCTTTTGGTCCGGTATATCTTGCCATTACACTCTCCTCTTTTTCTTAGCCCTAGGGCCATTGTGCGGGATAGGAGTCACATCGGCTATCAGAGAAATTTTTACTCCGGCGGATCTAATGGCTCTTAAAGCCGCATCTCTTCCCGGTCCGGGGCCTTTAATATAGACTTCAACTTCTTTAACACTGTCCTGATCCTTAATTTTGGCAAAAACTTTCTCTACTGCGGTAGTAGCCGCAAAAGGGGTAGATTTTCTGGTCCCCTTAAATCCCGAGGCTCCCGAAGAACCCCAGGCCAAAGTTTTCCCAAGGGCATCAGTCAAAGTCACCAAAGTATTATTAAAAGACGCAGAGATATAAATTCTGCACACATTATTATTAACTGTATCGGCCATTTACTTTTTTCCTCCTTCGGCAGGGTTAGTTATTTTAGCTTTACTTAAAACTTCCTTCTTAAAAGCTCCGATAGTCTTTCTCTTGCCTCTCTTGGTTCTGGCGTTACGCCTGGTTCTTTGACCTCTAACCGGTAAATTATGAGAGTGTCTATGTCCCCGGAAAGATCCAATGGCTTGCAACCTGGAAATATTGGTCCTGACGCGTCTGGCTAACTCACCCTCGGTTGGGATCTCATCCAATTTGGCATTAATTTTAGCCACATCATCGGGTACCAATTTAGCTACCCTGGTTGCCCTATCAACTTTAATTTCATCCAACAGCTTCTTGGATAACGACCAGCCCACTCCACTAATCCTCGTCAAAGCGAAGTCTATCCGCCAACTGTCTTGTAAATCAACCCCGGCTATTCTTGCCATATAAATTTAACCCTGACGTTGTTTATGTCTGGGATTAGTACAAATTACATATAAAACCCCATGTCTTTTAACAAATTTGCAGTTTTTGCATCTTTTCTGTAACGATGATTGGACTTTCATAATGTAATCATTTCAAGCTTTGCTTACTTTCTCAATATTTATAAACTATTCGACCTCTATCGACATCGTATTGGGTCATTTCTACCCTGACTTTGTCACCCGGGAAAATCCGGATATAATTTTTCCTAAGCTTCCCCCGCAGCGTTGCCAAAACCACCCGGCCATCTGCTAATTGAATCTTAAACATCGTATTGGGCAAAGCGCTTTGAACTACCCCATCAAATTCCTCAGATTTAATTTCTGCCATATTATTTACCCTGCCGTCAAAACAAAAGGACCGTGCCTGGTCACCGCTACGGTCTCCTCATAAAGTGCTGCTATTTTAGCATCACGCATGGAGATTGTCCACCCGTCCTTTTCCATTACTAATTCCGGCGAGCCTTGAGTATACATGACTTCGATTGCCAGTGTCATACCTTCCCTGATCTCAATTTCTCTACCCCCGGTAACAAAACCGGGAATTGACGGTTCTTCGTGAAGTTCCCTGCCCACACCATGACCGACAAGAGCCCTAATTACTTGATATCCACCAGACTCGATATTGGTTTGAATCGCTCGGGAAATATCCGATATGCGATTACCCATCTTGGCGGCAGAAATCGCTTTCCAGATTGTTTTTTCTCCAACAGACAAAAATGCTGCCAGCTCCGGGCTGGGGTCAATTCCCATACTAAAGGACGTATCTGAATGGAAACCCTTATAGTAAAGCCCGATATCCACACTAACTTTATCCCCTTTCTTAAAAACAACATCTTTGGTAGGAATACCATGAACCAGGCCATCGTTAACATTGATGCAGGTTGCCCAATGATATCCGGGAACTTTCATAAATGAAGGTTCGCCGCCGGTTTTCCCAATTAGCTCAACCGCTAAAGTTTCGATCTGGAGAGCATTGGCACCGGCAACAATGGCCTGTCTTAACTGGCCTTTGATATCGCCGATTTTTTTACCCCCCTCAGCCATAACCTTTATCTCCTCAGGGTTTTTAATAGTTAATTTATCCATGATAATAACTCTGTTTGGATATCTTCAATTGATTTTTCCCCGTCAATTTCAAGTAATATTCCTTGTTTTCGGGCCAAATCTATAACCGGAAGAGTGTTTTCTTTGTATTCGGACAGCCGTTTGGCAATAGTCTCAGGGTAATCATCATCTCTCTGTATTAATTTCCCCCCACACTTGTCACATTTTTCTGCGGTTACAGGCTTGGGACTTGTCGCTAAATTATAAACTGCACCGCAACTGACACAGGTGCGCCTCGCGGAAAGTCTTCTCACCACTTCTTTATCAGAGATGTTCAGTAAAATGACCTTATTTATTTTGTTTCCAATTTCATCAAATAAATTTTGCAACATTTCATACTGTCTGACCGTCCGGGGAAAACCATCCAATATCATACCCTGGCCTGAGCTGGTTTTTTCTTGGAGTATCTCTTTCATTGCCTGAAAAAAAATGTCATCAGGTACCAAGATGCCGTTATTAATATAATCTGCTACTATCTTATTTTTCTTGGCCAAATCTCTGAGAAATGCTCCCATTTCATGATAATAAAGACCCAATTTTTCGGCCAAAAGCCTTGCTTGTGTACCTTTGCCGCATCCTTGGGGTCCTAAAATTATTATATTCATATATTAAGAAATGAAGCTGTCATATTTTTTCATCACCAGCTGGGCCTCAAGCTCACGGGTAATATCCAGAACTACCGAAACCACAATTAAAATAGAGGTGCCGCCAATCGCCAAATTGGCCACCCCTATGGCATTTTGAAAAAATGAAGGCAGAATTGCTATTAAACCCAGGAAAGAAGCACCCACTAAAGTAATCCTGTTTAAAACAAAGGATAAATATTTAGCTGTTTCCACGCCCGGCCTAATTCCCGGAATGAAACCGCCATTTTTTTGTAAGTTTTCGGAAATCTTTTCCGGGTTAAAAACTACTGCCGTATAGAAAAAAGTAAAACCCAATACTAACAGAAAGTAAAAAGCATTATAGGCCAGGGTCTTCGGGGTAAAATTATTGGCAAAAAACTTGGCAATAGCCAAAATATGAACATTGCCGGAGCTCCCCAAAAATTGCGTCACTAAAGACGGCAACAAAACTAAGGATACGGCAAAGATAATTGGAATAACTCCGGCCTGATTTAATCTTAGGGGTAAATAGGATGCGCTTCCGATCGAACCTTTGGCCCCCCTTCTAGCATAATTCACCGGAATTTGCCGAGTGGCTTCGTTCATAAAAACAATCAGGCCAACCACAACAACTGCCAACACCAAAAAGATAACCGTTTTTAAAATATCGGCTGATTGTAAAACTGCCGCCGACTGACCCAGGGTTATAGGCAAACGGGAAACTATACCGGCAAATATTAAAAGCGATACCCCGTTAGTAAAGCCGTATTCGGTAATAAGTTCCCCCAGCCACACCGCAAAAACAGTACCGGCGGTCATCGTTAAAATCAAAGAAAGCAGTGCCAAGGGTGAAAAAGTACCAATAATATGCTGGGACCGGAGAAGTGAATACATACCAAAGGCCTGCAGAGCTGCCAAAGGAACCGTTAAAAACCGGGTATATTGGTTGATTTTTTCCTGCCCGTACTCGCCTTCTTTCTGCAGTTCTTCCAAAGAGGGGACAACATAACCCAAGAGCTGAAAAATAATTGAGGCATTAATATAAGGGTTTAATCCTAGGGCCATAATCGAAAAATTGGCCAGAGTTCCGCCTGAAAATACATCCAAAAGAGATAAGAGCGGACTGCCGGCAAACAAAGCTTGCAAACTGGTCCTATCAATACCGGCGGCAGGGATGTGGGCAACAAGCCTAAAAACAAGCAAAATTACGGCGGTGATTAATATTTTTCGCCTGGTGTCCGGAGAACTAATTACCTTTGAAAAAAACTGGGCAATACTCCTAAACATTTTCAACTTCCTTGGCAACTGACTTTGACATAGGAACCTTGATCGTTAACTTTTTGGTTAACTTCCCTCCACCTAAAATTTTAACCCCAAATTCTCTGGCCTGCCGGGCATCAACAATTTTGTTTTTAATCAAAGAATCAATCGTAACTTCACTTCCTTCCGGCATAAGATTTAGGTAAGACAATTTAATGACTAAGGCACTTTTGCCCGGTTTATTCCTGCCCTTACCCCTTTGCAGTGGCAACTTTTTTAAAAGGGACTTTTTGGTTTTCAAGCCCTCAAAAAGTACATCAATATGAGATCTGGCCTTCTGGCCTTTAGAACCACGACCTACAGTGTGGCCACCCTTACCACTACCGTAACCCCGGCCAATTCTTTTGTCTTTCTTATCAACTATTTTAATTGTGTTTACTTTTTGCATAGGCAATTTCAGATATGGTTTCCAAAGCCTTTAGGGTGGCATATACATTGGAAATCTTATTTTTGGTCCCCAAAATTTTTCCCGAGGCATCTCTGATACCGGCAGCTTCCATCACTACCCGCATTGCTCCTCCGGCAATAATTCCGCTTCCGGGTGGGGCCGGTTTTATAATAACCTCGGCTGCAGAAAACTTTTCCCTGACCGAGTAGGGAACCGTAGTTCCTTTAATCGGAACTACAATCAACTTTCTTTTGGCAGCGGAAATTGCTTTTCTGATAGCATTTCGCACATCCCCAGCTTTGGATAGTCCAACCCCAACTTTACCTTTTTTGTCTCCGACCACCACCAGGGCTGAAAATCTAATTTGATTTCCGCCTTTAGTCTTTTTGGAGATACGGTTGATTTGAACAACCGTTTCTTCGTACTCTTTGATAATTTGGTCACGATTAAACATTAAAATTCCAGACCCCCTTTTCTGGCTCCATCGGCCAAAGCCTTAACCCGTCCGTGGTAACGGTAACCGCCCTTATCAAAAACTACAGTTTTAATTTTTTTGGCCAAGCTTTTCTTAGCCAAAAGTTCCCCCACCAGTCCCGCCTTTTCCATCCGCGTGGCCTTAGCTGTAAGTTCCTTTTCGGTAGCTGCAACCAGGGTTCTGCCTTTGGCATCGTCAATGATTTGGGCATAGAGATACCGATTGGATTTAAAGACCGAAATTCTGGGTCGCTTTGGCGAACCTACTATTTTAGCCCTAACTCTTTTTCTTCTTTGAATAAACCTTTCTTTAGTGTTCATATTATACTGCTCCGGCTGCTTTAGCGGCTTTTCCGGCCTTTCTGCGAATTATTTCATCCACATATTTTATACCTTTACCTTTATAGGGTTCAGGGGGTTTGACACTCCTGATATCAGCCGCGATTTGCCCAACAGTTTCTTTATTAATACCCTCCACTGTCACCACCATTTTTTCAACTTTAAAAGCGATGTTTTCCGGCGCTTGCACTTTGACCGGGTGGGAAAACCCAACCGTTAAAGTCAAAAGTTTCCCATCCGTTTCCGCTCTATAACCGGTACCTACCAATTCCAATTTCTTGGACCAGCCTTGGTTCACACCCTTAACCATATTGGCCAAAATTGCCCTGGTAGTACCAAATGTAGACAAGGCCTCTTTAGTTTCTTTTTGGCAGGCAACTAAAATATTGCCGTCTTTTACTTCAGCCACAATGCCGGGCGCACAAGTCCAGATCAAAGTTCCTTTCGGACCCTTGATAGTTACTGTTTGCTTTTCAACAGCCACTTCGGTTCCGGGAATAATTTTGATCGGTAGTTTTCCTATTTTACTCATATTATTTCAATAATTACCAAATCTGGGCAATAACTTCTCCGCCGACTCTCTCTTTAATGGCTTTCTGGGACGTAATTACGCCTCTGGACGTGGATATCAAAAAGATAAACGGTCCTTTGTCCTTCTCTAACTCTTCCACATTTTTGTAAAGCCGAAGTCCGGGACGGGAAATAATCCTTAAATCCATAAGTACCGGTTTCTTGTTTCTAAAAGCTAAAGCCACGGTTAAAATTCCCTCTTTCTCGCTAAATTTCTCTATAAAACCCGCTTCTTTCAGGGCCCGGGCGGTTTGTTTAATATAACTAGTAGCCATAACTCCAGAAACCTCTTTTATTTTGGCTAAAGAAGCATTTTTAATTCTGATTAAAAAATCTCCGATTTGATAGTTAGTCATACTTACCAACTTGCCTTTCTGATTCCGGGAATTTCTCCCCTTAGGGCATGCTCCCTAAAACACAACCGGCAAATTCCAAAGCGCCGCATATAGCCTCTCGAGCGGCCGCAAAGACGACAGCGGTTCCTATAGCGAATTGCATATTTTAGCTTTTTTGTTTCTCTAACTTCTTTTGCAGTTGTTGACATATTTTATTTATTTTTCAAAAGGCATACCCATTAACTCTAACAATCTTTGGGCAATTTTGGGATCCTTGGATCCGGTTACTATCACCACTTCCATACCGTGAGGCGCCGCTGCCTTAGCAGCATCAATTTCCGGAAAAACAGTGTGCTCGGCAAGACCTATGGTGTAGTTTCCGCTCTTATCCAAACTCTTTTTAGAAAGTCCCCGAAAATCCCTAAGCCTGGGCAAGACTACGGAAAAAAGCCGATCCAGAAAACTGTACATTCTATCACGCCTCAGAGTCACCGCCAAACCAACCGGCATTCCATAACGCAGACTGAAACTGGCAATTGAGACCCGGGCTTTCCTGATCGACGGCACCTGGCCGGTGATCGTCGCAATATCCCTGATTAGAGCTTCTTTTTGTTCCTTATTCTTAGCGGCAACCCCAATGCCCATATTAACAACTACCTTAATTAACTTAGGTACAGCCATGGCATTTTTAATCCCAAATTCTGCCTTGAGTGCTGGCACTACTTCTTTATTATATTTTTCCTGATATCTGTTCATACCTATTATTTAATATCTATTTCTTTAGCACACTTTTTACACACTCTGACTTTTTCCTTACCTACTGTCTTAAAGGCTACCCGGGTTATTTTTTTGCATTTGGGACAAACCAAGACAATCTTGGCAAAAGGCAGAGGACGGGACAGTTCATAAATTCCACCTTTTTGGCCTTTTTCAGATCCCGTTCCCTTGACATGCTTCTTATAGATATTTATTCCCGGGATTAGAGCCAATCCGCCAGCCAGGTTAATCTTTTCGATTTTACCCTCCCGGCCTTTATCTTTACCGCTGGTTATCTTAACACTGTCGCCTGTTTTAAATTTAATCATATTTACTTTTAGACTACCTCCCGGGCTAATGAGGCAATTTTATTGTATCCGGCCTCTTTAACTTCCCGGGCAATCGGTCCCAAAATTCTGGTTCCCCTGGGCAGTCCTTGCTTATCAATTGCCACTCCGGCATTATCATCAAAACGGACATAGGTACCATCTTGCCTTTTGATTTCTTTGGCCGTCCGAACAATCAAAACTTTACATTTTTCATGATCGGCAACCACTCCCGCAGAATCGGCACCCTTAACTACACACATTACCACATCGCCAATCGTAGCTTTTCTACCAACCCTGGCCGGAACTCCAATTACCATAAAACGCTTGGCTCCCGAATTATCGGCCGGAACTAACATGGTTTTAAGTTGTATCATTTTGTTTTTTTAGTAACTACCTGCCATTTAACCATTTTGCTAAAAGGCTTACTGGCTGCAAATTTAACGTTGTCTCCTACCTTGGCATCAGTTGTATCATGGACATGGTACTTACGGGTTACTTTAAACCGTTTCCGGTATAAAGGATGAACCACAATCCGGGCTACCTCAACCGTCGCAGTTTTATCCATTTTCCGAGCCGTTACTATACCTGTAAATATTTTCACTTCTTTGTCTCCTCTACTAATTCTTTTTCCCGAATCAGAGTTAAAATTTGAGCTAAATCCTTTTTGAGATTTTTAGCTTTTTTAAGATTCTTTTCTTTTTGTACTCCAATTTCGAGTAGTGTTTTATCCACTTCCGTGCGTTTGACTCCGGCCAATTTGGATAAATCGGCTATACTTTTGGCTTTCAACTCCCCCAGATCTTTCTTTTTCATAGTTATTTAAATCTGCCTTTCTTTACTAATTATTATGGTCTTAACCGGCAATTTGGCAGCGGCTCTCCCGAGAGCTGATTCTACAATACTCGCTTCAGCCCCTGCCACCTCAAAAAGAATTCTACCGGGCCGAATGACAGCCACATATCTATCGATATCGCCCTTGCCGCCGCCCATTCTTTTTCCGGCAGGGCGTCCGGTCACCGGCTTATCAGGAAATACCCGGATCCAAACCCGACCACCTTTCTTCAGCGAATGAGTTATTGTCCTCCTGGCAGATTCTATTTGGGCACTGGACATCCAAGCACACTCAAGAGCTTTCAAGCCAAACTCGCCAAAGGCTAAATAGCTGCCCCGGGTATCCACCCCCCTTCGGCGTCCTCTAAAATCTTTAATATATTTTCTTCTTTTTGGCTGCATCATGGTTTAATCCTCAGCTTTCTTATGTATCCAGACTTTAACTCCCACATAACCCCTTTTTAAAAGGGCCCTGGCTTCGGCGTAGTCAATATTTTCCCTTAAGGTTTGGGTGGGCACTGAGCCTTCATGATATTTCTCCACCCGGGAAATTTCAGCCCCGTTAATCCGCCCCCCCAGGACAATCTTAATGCCCAGGGCACCGGACGACATAACTCTTTCCATAACTTTAGTTACTACTCTTCGCTGCGGGATCCTTCTTTCTAATTCTCCGACAACTCTTCCGGCCACCAGATAGGCAGAAAGCTCAGAATTTTTAATTTCATTTACTTTTAGATCAATCTTCATATCTTTAATCGGGCTTTTTCTAACCCCAGAAATTATCTGCAGAATAAACTTCTTTAAATCCTCAATTCCGGTTCCGCCTCGCCCGATAACCACACCCGGTCGGGAAACCGCCAGGTTAATAACCATACTTTTGGGCAATCTCTCAATTTCAACTGCAGCAATTCCTGCCAATTTCAACCTTTCAATCAAAGCCTCACGGATTTTAATATCCTCCACCAAGTTATTTTTAAAGGTTCCCGAGTCGGAAAACCAACGGGAAGCCCAGGGTAAAAAGGTACCTGTTCTAAAACCAACCGGATTAATTTTTTGTCCCATTTTTGGTTTCTCCTTTCACTCTTGCCTTTTGATCTTTGACTTTTGATTTTTCAATTGTCTGCAATATCACTCTTATATGAGCCATTCTCTTTTTTATCGGGTGCCATTGGCCCCGGGACACCGGTTGGCCTCTTTTAAGTCTCGGACCTTCACCAATCTGAATTTCTTTAAAAATTAAAGTATCGGCAGCAATTCCTCTATTTACGCCATTGGCTATGGCAGTTTTAATTACTTTAATTAAGTCGGCAGCTGCCATCTTGCCAATGAACGGCAATCTGGCAATAGCCTCACTGGGCTTTAATTTTTTGGCCATATCGGCAATCGGCCTTAATTTTTTAGGCGAAACCAAAATATATTTTTGGGTGGCAATAATTTCCATATTTTTAGGTCTTTTCCATGGTCCGCTTAACTATTTCTCCATGGCCTCTAAAAGTTCTGGTCGGCGAAAATTCTCCCAATCTATGGCCCACCATATCTTCAGTCACAAAAACTTCAATAAACACATGGCCGTTATGAACCGTAAAATACTTACCTACAAATTCGGGCGGAATCTGACAACTTCGGGACCAGGTCTTAATAGGTGATTCCTTTTTACCCATGCCACTCCCCACCTTCTTTACCAGCCTGGCGTCAACAAACGGTCCTTTTTTACTTGATCTTGACATGTTGGTTAATGGTGCGGGCCAAGTTTTCTCCTTTCAATAATCATTTTGTTTGAATACTTCTTCTTGTTTCTGGTATTTCCCACCGCTTTTTTACCATAGACGGTCTTAGGAAATTTCATTCCTACCGAACTCCGACCTTCTCCGCCTCCATGTGGATGGGCGTGCGGGTGCATAGCCACACCTCTTACCGATGGCCGAATACCCATGTGCCGTTTTACTCCGGCATTCTTCAATCTTCGGTTTTTGTCTTCAATATTACCCAATTGCCCAACGGTAGCTAAGCACTCCGGCAAAAATCTTCTAATCTCTGCTGAGGGCAACTTAACCAAAACATAAGCCTCGTCCTTACCGTGAACAACAGCCACGCTGCCGGCGCTTCTGACCATCTGCCCACCCATACCGGCCCTAAGTTCAAGATTATGCACAGGTGTACCAATGGGCATTTTAGAAAGCGGCAGGGTATTACCAATTTCAATAGGCGCCTCTTGGGACGAAATAACTTTAGTCCCAACCGTTAACCCATCAGGGGCCAAAATATACCGTCTTTCACCATCACTATAAAGCACCAAAGCTATCCGGACATTGCGATTCGGATCATATTCAACAGCCTCCACTTTACCCCAAACATCCTTATGGTCCCTTTTAAAATCAATCTCCCGCAAAAACCGTTTTTGACGGCCACCCTGATGCCTGACAGTTAAACTGCCCCGATTCCTGCCGCTATTTTTGGGTAATAAACTAATTAGTTTTCGCATTATTTCTTTTCTGTAAATAAATCAATTTTTTCTTTGTCTCCCAGGGTCAACATCACCTTTTTATAAGCTTTGATGGTTACTTTGTTGCCCCGGAAATTCTTTTTAACCCCGCCTTTATAGTTAATGACTTTGACACTTTTAACATGAACGTTAAAAAGCTGACCAATCATTTGCTTAATCTGAGTTTTAATAAATTGCTTTCCTACGGCAAAAGTATAAACCCCTTTTTTAGCTGCAAGCATACTTTTTTCGGTTAAAACCGGTTTAATTTGCATATTATTTTTGCGTAAAAATGGCTTTGTCTAAAATTATCATGCCGCCAAAAAGCACTTCCCGGGCATTTAAGTTGATAAAGTTCGTAACTTTAATCTGCTCCAAATTATTAACAACTTTCTTTAAGCCTAAATTAGACTTGGCTAAAACCAAAGTAAAATGCTTATTCTTTTTATCAATTTTATTTAATAAGCTTTGTGCTTGGCTAGTCTTTTTGAAGGTATCCAGACCGCCAGCTACTACCACTTCTTTATTTCTGGATTTGACAGTTAAAGCCAACTTCAGAGCATTCTGCTTCATCTTTTGTGGCAAAAGTAAAATTCTTCTCTCGGCCCTTGGTCCGTGGGCTTTACCACCACCCACAAAAATCGGGGCTGAACGGGCGCCATGCCTGGCGCCACCGGTTCCTTTCTGCTTATACCATTTCTTAGTTGTCCGATTAATCTCCCCCCTAGTTTTGGTTTTAGCCAGTCCAATGTGCGAAGATTCCTCATAAACTCTAACCGCCTGAGCCAACAGTTTGGCGTTGGCTTTTTGCTCCCAATCTTTAGGCAGTGTAAACGGTTCCAGGGCAGTACCTTTAGCTGAATATTGATTTACTTTAAGCATTGGCTGGTTCTCCTTCCTTTACCGGCTCCGGCTTACCCTCAACTACCTGGTCTTGAACTTCCTGCAGGCCTTCCAGTTTTCCGGCATGCAACTTATTTAAAATTA
>JBEKGU010000004.1:0-9131 GCA_050012635.1 Candidatus Microgenomates bacterium
TAATAATGTGTCTCAAAGCCCGAGTATTAGCCGTAAAAACAATTGGTGCTTCAGTTTCATTAGGCAAAAGTGAACGCGCAACCTGCTGAACTTTTTTCCTAAGGTCAGTTTTCATTTCTGCCGAAAGAATTTTATATCCTTTTTCCTGTGCGGAATACAAATAATCAGACATTTCCTTATATTCCCGATAGGCTCTGTCAATCCTGGCTTCAAACAATTGATGTAGTTTTCTATCTTTCTGATATTCCGGTCTTTCTACAAACCTCAAGACCTTTCCCGATACATACCGCTGAGAGACTTGAGAATAGGCACAACCCGCCCGGTGTCTGACTAATTCATGAGTAATGCTCCGGGAAATACCCCAAATTAAAAAAGAAAAGTTGGAATGTTCCAAAACTGAACCGTGTCCCGAAATAATAATATTATCAATATATTTCTGAGCCTCTCTATTCCAAGTTCTGCCAGGAGAAAAGCTCATATAGCAAGTTTGTCCGGCTAACTTACATAGTTTTTCAGCCGGTGGAAGATGAACCGGATCATGGAGGTACTTACCAAATTCATACTCCTTAGGAAATCCCTCCAAAAAACATTTGATCGAATAAAGATCAACCGAAGGTTTGGCTATTAAAGCTATACCGGGTTTCTTTAAATAGGGTGTACCCTTTGTGGTATAAAAAGTTTGACTTTCAAAAACCGGATTCTTAGCGTCCACAAAAAGTTTTTATCAATTTGCAATCGATCTGTCAACCACCGGTTTTTCCCAGGAGGCCCATTTACACTCGGGGTACCTAGAACAGCCAAAAAATTTCCTGTATTTTTTACTTTTCTTAACAATCACGTCACCAATTTTACACTCAGGGCATTTGGCACCGGTTTTTTCCAAATATTTTTCTGTGTGTTTGCATTCCGGAAAATTGGAACAGGAAACAAACTTACCAAACCGGCCAATCCGAATTACCAACTCCCCATCTTTACAATCAGGACACTTAATACCCAGTTTCTCAGTGGCAATCTTTACCCTTTTTGATTTCTCTGTAACACTGTCTAGTTTTTTACTAAACGGATCCCAAAAAGTTTTGATAACCGGAACCCATTTATTAACTCCGTTAGCAATGTTATCCAAATCATCCTCCATTTTGGCTGTAAAAGAATATTCAAAAACATCAGGGAAATATTTAATCAGAAAATCATTAACCGCGATTCCAATTGAAGTTGGGAAAAATCGGCCTTCTTTCTTTTCCACGTAGTTTCTGATCTGAATTGTGGAAATAATCGGCGCATAAGTAGAAGGCCGGCCAATTCCCAATTTTTCCAAAGTTTTGATTAGGCCGGCTTCACCATACCTGGCCGGGGCCAAAGTAAATTTCTGCTGCGGATCCACTTTAATCAATTGAAGCTCATCCCCCGGTTTGACTTCGGGAAGAATCGTCTCATCTTTAGATCTTGAATATAATTTATTCCATCCGTCAAATTTCATTATTTGTCCAGACGCTCGGAGTATATGGAAACCAGCCTGTACATCAATCATCGTCAGATCAAAAATACTTTCGGCCATCTGAGTAGCTACGAATCTTTTCCAAATTACACCATAGAGCGTCATTTCTTCAGTGGAACTGGTTACTGCAACACTCGTTGGCCTGATTGCTTCATGAGCTTCTTGAGCTACTTTAGATTTAGTTCTATATAATCTTAAGCCGAGTGAAAGATAATCCTGACCATAATTATCTCTGATATATTCCCTTAATTTCTCAACCGCGGTTAGAGAAACGTTGGTTGAATCCGTTCTATGATAAGTAATAAAGCCCTCCTCATATAATTTCTGAGCGCCGGACATGGTTTTTTTGGCAGACCAGCCGAAATTTCTGGCCATTGCTTGGGTTAAAGTAGAGGTGGTAAACGGCGGGAACGGGGACTTGTTTACTTCTTTTTTATCAACTGAAATAACTTTATAATTTGCTTTCTCTAGATCTTTTACAATTTTATCCGCATCTGTCTGATTAGTGATCTTCTCTTTAATTAATTGAATTGAAAACTCTTCGTCCTTCTTAACCAAGCAAAAGATATCCCAATACTCTTCAGACTTGAAAGCCTCTATCTCCCTTTCCTTTTCAACTATTAACCTAACAGCTACAGTCTGGACCCTACCGGCTGATAATCCTCTTCTCACTTTCTTCCATAAAAGCGGCGAGAGTTTATAACCTACAAGCCTATCCAATACTCTTCTGGCAATCTGCGCGTCCACCAAATTTTCATCTACTTTTCCGGGATTTTTGATTGCTTCTTCAACGGCTTCTTTAGTAATTTCATGGAAAACAATTCTCTTAGTATTTTTCTTTTTTAATATCTCATTAATATGGGCAGAGATGGCTTCTCCTTCTCTATCCGGATCTGTGGCCAGATAAATTATATTTGCTTTTTTTGCACTAGCCAGAATCTCCTTAATAACTTCTGCCTTTTTAGCCACCACCTCGTAACTGGGAGAAAAACCTTTTTCAATATCTATTCCTAATCTGCTCTTTGGCAAGTCCTTGATATGCCCCTTGCTGGCAATAACCGTGTACCCGTCACCCAGAAACTTGTTCAAAGTGTTCGCTTTTGTCGGGCTTTCAACTATTATTAAGTTCATAAGTTTTAGAAATTAGGTTAATTAGGTCAATTGGTAATTTTACCATAATGGCACCCTGATCAATTAACCAGTCCGTAGCTTCAGAACCGGGAATAGCATAAACATCTATACCTTGGTTCGCTGCCCAGGAAGCAGTTGATAGCGTGCCGCTTCTTCTGGCCCCTTCAATCACCAAAACTCCTAAAGATAATTCCGCAATTATTCTATTTCTGGCCAAAAAATTCTTCGGTAAGGGTTTTGTGCCATACGGAAAGGGTGTAACTAGGGCTCCGTGCAAAATTATTTCTTTTGCCAGAGTCAGGTTTTCCGGCGGATAAATAATGTTGAACCCGCTACCTAAAACTGCGATTGTTCTTCCACCGGCATCAAGCGCTGTTTGATGAGCAAGCGTATCCACCCCCCGGGCCAAACCGGAGACAATGGTAAAACCAGCTTTAACCAGTACCGTCACAAATTTCTTAGTTAATTTTTTCCCTCGGGGAGTAATATTTCTTGAGCCAACAACTGCTATAGCTTTTAAGTCTGACGCTAATATTTTGCCCTTGATAAATAAATCCATTATTGGTTGTGTTGACTCCAAAAATCAAAAATCTTCCGTGCCACCGGGCCGGCCACTACAGACCCTTCACCTCCTTGCTCAAATAGAACCGTAACTACAATTTGTGGATTATCAACCGGGGCAAAAGCCGTAAACCAGGCGTGGGCTTTGCCATCCTGACTGGTTTCAGCCGTACCGGTTTTACAGGCGATAGGAGTCGTAAAATCAAAAAAAGTGTAACCGGTTCCTCCTTTTTGGCAAACACCAACCATCCCCTCTCTTACTATATCTAAGTATTCTTTCTTAATATCCAATTTTTGGCATTCAGGTTTATCTGTCAGTCTTACTTGGGGTGTGCATAAATATCCTCCGGAGGCAATCGAGCTAATCATCGCATTCAAACCAATAGGGGTAACTGCCATATCTCCCTGGCCAATGGAAATATTATAAGTGTTCCCCAAAAACCAAGGCTCACCGGTAGTTTTTAATTTCCAGGACGGGGTAGGTATTAGTCCCGCCACCTCCCCGGGTAAATCGATCCGGGTAATTTTATCTAAACCAAAAACGCCCGCCCAAGTAGCAATTTTTTCGGCCCCCAGGAGCTCACCTAAATTATAAAAAAAAGTATCAGTTGACCGGGCCAGGGCTTTAACTACATTTATTTCGCCTTCAATCCCACCGTATTGGGTAAAATACCAATTGGTGTATCTATAAATGCTTACATTAATAAAACCCACATCATCATATAAATAATCTTTGTCTATTTTCCCCTCTGAGAGACCGGCAATTGCCATAACCGGTTTAAAGGTCGAACCGGGGTGGAAAAGTCCGCCAATGGCCCGATCAAATAAAGGGTAACTTGCATCATTAAGATAATCACCCACTTTTTGGGGGTCAAAAGACGGTGACGAATACAGGGCTAATACTTGCCCTTTGGTATCAGTTATTATTATCGCTCCTTTCTGGTTTTGCATTAAATCCGGCACAAAAGTTTGAAAGCCATAGTCAATTGAAGTTTTTAAATCTTGACCGGGGATTGCCGGTTTTGTCCCTAACACTCTAATTTCCTTGCCTGTAATATCCACTTCTACCAATTTTTCGCCATCAATTCCGGAAAGTGTACATTCATATTCCTGTTCCAGTCCTGACCTGCCTATCGAACTGTTAGCTTTATATGGACCTTTCTCAGGACACTTGGGATTAATTTTACCAACCTCATTCTCATTAACCGTCCCGACGTAACCTCCTACATGAGCAAATTTCGAACCTAACGGGTAATCTCTAACCCACACCCCATTAACTTCCCGATTGCCTACCAGCACTTCCCCGCCTCTGGCTAAGATTTCTCCCCTTGGGGCTACAATTGAGACTCTTTTTATCCGGTTGCCCTCAGCCAAATTTCTATAATAATCCCCTTTAATTATTTGCAGTTCAATAACCCTACCTATCAATACTGTTAGGCCCAAAATTACCAAACCACTAAGAAACCAGGATAACCAGCTTTTCATAAACTATAAACCTTTAGTGACTCTAATTTGCTTGAGAAGCCGGGGATTCTCCAGAACCCTACCGCAGCCTCTGACCACACAAGTGAGAGGATCATCGGCAATCCAAACCGGCATATGGGTAGCTTCAGCAATCGCCCTATCTATCCCGGATAAAAGAGATCCCCCTCCAGCTAAACAAATCCCTTTCTCCATAATATCAGACATCAATTCCGGCGGGGTTTCTTCCAACGTATCTACAATATTATTTATTATTTCCTGTATCGTCGGCGCTAAGGCCTCTCTTATTTCACTACTGCCTATTTTCATAGATTTGGGTAATCCGGATTCCAAATCCCGGCCCCTGACCACTGCAAACTTATCCTTTTCGCTTCCCACGGAACCAATATTAATTTTAACTTCTTCGGCCGTGGGCTGACCCAACAGGAGTGAATATTTTAGACGCATATAATTAATTACTGCCTCATCCATCTCATCTCCGGCAATCCTGATCGACCGGCCAATGACAATTCCTCCCATAGAAATAACAGCCACCTCAGTTGTACCTCCACCAATATCAATAATAAAAATTCCATCCGGGCCTAGTATGGGAAACCCAGCCCCAATTGCCGCCGCCATTGGTTCTTCGATTAGGTATGCTTGGCTGGCTCCGGCAGAAATAGCCGCATCGGCAACTGCCCTGCGCTCCACTTCGGTCACTCCGGAAGGAATACCAATTACCACTCTGGGCCGGGGAATTTTAGGTATCATGCTCCCCGACTCATGAACTTTTTTAATGTAATGAGTCAACATTGCCGCAGTGGCATCAAAATCAGCGATCACTCCATCTTTTAAGGGTCTGATGGCTTCAATTGTGCCGGGAGCGCGACCCAACATTTTTTTGGCCGATAAGCCGATAGCTAGGACCTCTTTAGTTTTTTTATTTCGGGCAACTGCCGAAGGTTCTCTAATAACAATCCCTTTACCCTTAACCCAGACTAAAGTATTGGATGTTCCCAAGTCAATACCTACATCGTGGGAAAATAGACCAAATATCCGGTTAACAAGGGAGAATTTCATTGCAGCCACAGTATAATCAAATTTGAATTCTTTGCAAAGACCAAACTGGTATAATTATCACAAACCATAATGATCCCATTTTTATTTTACCTGTTATTTTTTTGTGTACCGCTGATAGTTTACCCGGGAACCTTTGAACTTTTTGAATTTAACAAGATGATTTTTGTCTACATCATAACCATCCTTATTGTTGGTTCTTGGATCATAAAAATGATAAAAACCAAAAAAATTATCTGGCGTCGCACAATATTTGACATACCCCTACTTATTTTTCTGATATCCCAAATATTATCCACTATTTTTTCCGTGGATTTTAGAACTTCACTCCTAGGGTACTATTCCCGTTTCAACGGCGGATTGGTTTCTAACTTATGTTATTGTCTACTCTACTGGGCATATGTCGCCAACATTGAAAGCAAACATATCAGCCGCTACTTCGGGGCTCTCCTTATTACCAGCTTGACAATTTCTGTTTATGCTATTTTGGAACACTTTGGTCATAGTTTCAGTTGTCTCATGTTTACGGGCCATTTTAATGACAGCTGCTGGGTTCAGGACGTCCAAACCCGCGTCTTTGCCACCCTTGGTCAACCTAATTGGCTGGCCGCCTGGCTCGTGGCCATAATCCCCCTGACTTGGTTTTTTTCACTTAAAAATAAATGGTGGTTAATATTATCAGTAATCTTTTTTTTAACACTTCTTTATACCCAATCCCGTTCAGGTCTTTTAGCTTTAGCGGCTGCCGATTTGATCTTCTGGTCAGGTTATTTTTATATTTCTAAGCGTTTCAATTGGTTATTTATTATTTGTAATTTATTATTTGTAATTTTATTTTTCATAAATGGCTCCTCTAAATTAGTGGCTACTACTGAAAACGCTACGTCTGCCCCTGTCGTGGGCACTGCTTTGGAAACCGGGGGGACAGAATCGGGAACTATCAGAAAAATTGTTTGGAAAGGGGCCATTGACATTTGGCTGCACTATCCCATTTTAGGCACCGGAGTAGAAACATTTGCTTTTTCCTACTATAACTTCAGACCGGTCGAACATAATATGGTTTCTGAATGGGACTTTTTATATAACAAGGCTCACAACGAATTTTTAAACTATGCCGCCACCACCGGAACCCTAGGGCTTGCCAGTTACCTCTTTATAATCGGAACTTTTGGTGTTTATGTACTCAAAAACTTAGACCCGCTTAACTTAGCTTTACTCTCCGGTTATACGGCAATTTTAATCACCAACTTCTTTGGCTTTTCCGTCGTTCCCATTGAAGTGTTATTTTTTCTTTTTCCGGCATTAGCAATTGTTAGTAAATCACCAGCCTTCGCCGAGGCTTCGGCCGGCAAGAATTTCTCCAAACCTCTTTTTTATACAACAATTTTTGTTATTTGTTATTTGTTATTTGTTATTTCCCGCTATTGGTATGCCGATACTCTTTACGCCCAGGGCCTAAAATATAATACCGGTGGAAATTATCAATCGGCCCAAACCGCTTTAGATCAGGCAGTTAAACTTTCTCCGAATGAAGCGGCCTTTTGGGGTGAATTGTCCGAAGTTGATGCCAGATTAGGTCAAATCGACAAAGCCGTTACCGATTCCGACCGCGCCTACACGCTTTCCCCAAGAAGTGTAGTTTTACTAAGACAGAGGATTGCTGTCTTTTTACGTCTGGCCAGCCTTAATCCCAACTATATTTTGGAAGCCAAAGAGATACTCATAATGGCTATTAAATTGGCTCCCACCGATGCTAAACTGGAATACAATCTGGGGCTTGTCAATTCGGCAATCGGCCTTAACACCGAAGCCAAACAAGATTATCAAAAAGCAGTTCAGTTAAAACCCAACTATACCGAAGCCGCAGATGCCCTAGTCAAGCTCAAATGATATACTTGACGGTATGGTCAGAAAAATTATCAGGTCCGGAGACCCAAGGCTAGCTGCCATCTCTAAGCCGGTACTTAAGATTGACAAAAAGATATTAAAGATCAGAAGTGATCTGGAAGATACCCTTAAGGCCCAAAAAGATCCCGAGGGCGTGGGGCTGGCTGCCTGCCAAATAGGCGTTAACTTAAGAATGTTTGCTATGATAGATAAAAATCAAATTAAAACCCTCATTAATCCGGAACTATTGACGGCAAAACCCACTACTAAAAAATCGACCAAAGTTAAGAACAAGATTTTAGAGGGTTGTCTGTCTCTGCCCAACTACTACAGCCCAATCACCAGAAATTATCAAGCCCGGGTGAAATACACAGACTATCGCGGCAAAGAAATAATCGAAACTTTTACCGGAATGTCAGCCCAGATTATCCAGCACGAAATTGATCATTTAAATGGCATTATATTTGTCCAAAGATTAATTGAGCAGAAAAAGCCCCTGTATGAACTAAAGGGTGACGATTGGCAGGAAGTTGAGCTCATATGAAAATAGTATTTTTCGGAACGCCTGAGTTTTGTTTACCCGTTATAGAGAAAATCCAAAAGACTTTCACTAAGAAAATCGGCGACCCGGCTATTGTAGGAGTTGTTACCCAGGAACCCAGGCCCACTGGCAGAAAACAGGTATTAACTTATTCTCCGATTGACCGCTGGGCTCATGATCACCACACTCCCACTTACTATTCACCCCAGGCGCTCCTCGGGAGCGGTATCAAAGCCGATATAGGAATTTTAGCCGCTTACGGAAAAATCATTAACCAGGAATGCCTAGACTTTTTCTCTTTTGGTATTTTAAATATTCACCCCTCGCTTCTGCCAAAGTTGCGGGGGGCTTCCCCACTTCAAACTGCGATTGCTCAAGGAGAAAGTATAACCGGGGCTTCAATAATTAAACTTGACGACAAAATGGATCATGGCCCTATAGTAGCTGCGTTTACGGAAGAAGTCAGACCGGATGATACCCCGGAAACTTTAGGCCAACGAATTTTCGGGAAGAGCGCCCAAGTCCTGGTTGATTTAATTCCCGCCTATTTGGCCGGTAAAATAAAACTTAGGCAACAAGACGACAACCAGGCTACTTTTACCAAGCTCTTAAATAAAGAATCGGGCTTTGTTCCCCTCTCCGATCTTAAATTAGCCCTCGAAGGAAAAGAGGCGGAAAAATTGGAAAGATTATTCCGAGCCATGCAGCCCTGGCCAGGGATTTGGTCATTAGTTAAAGACAAGCGATTAAAAATCCTTAAAATTCACTTAGAGGAAGGTAAATTGATAATCGACGAAGTCCAACTGGAAAGCAAAAATCCGGTTCCCTGGAAGCAATTTAGCTCTGCGTACCAACCATTTTAGTTCTCTTGAGGCATTTGGCACAAATCCGCATAGACACCATTTCATTTCCCACTGCCACAGTTGCTTTTTGCAGATTGGGCTTAAACAATCTTTTAGTCTCCTGAGCTCTTTTCCG
>JBEKGU010000005.1:0-9108 GCA_050012635.1 Candidatus Microgenomates bacterium
ACATCAATGGGAGAGCGTTCCTCGTAGAGTTGAATTGTGCATTCGTAAATTGCCCTATGTCTTTCATCGTAGAAATCTTCGGCACGCAGAAATCCGGCAACGGCAATAATTGCATCCTTGTCCAAAAGAAGCGCTCCCAGTACACTTTCTTCCGCTTCATTGGAATGAGGCGGAACCCGAACTTGTGCTATATCCATTATTTCCTGTCCAAGATAACCACTTTCTGATTTTCTCCCAATTCCTCTTTCTTTATTGTTAGTCTGGGCAATCTCTCAACGGTCATTCCGATCTCCTTAAGAAAAGCGTCCACCTTCTCCAATTTTCCAAAAGCATTTTGGTCAAGCTCACCGGTATTATAATGCATTGGCATAACAATACTCGGCTCTATATTTCTCACAATTTCAGCAGCCACACCCGGCCCAATCGTATAAAACCCCCCCACCGGAATCATTAAAATATCAATATCCCCAACTTCCTCGACCATTTCATCAGATAAATTATGTCCTAAATCCCCAAGATGGCAAATTCTCAAGCCGTCTATTTCATAAACAAAAACTACATTTTTCCCTCTAAGCTCACCTTTTTTATCATCATGGAATGAAGGGAAACCCAAAATCGAAATACCCCTAATTTCGTACTCTCCCGGGCCCTTAATTGCTTGCACATAATTTTTTACTAAATCGATTTTATTGTGATCCGGATGATCGTGGGAAACAGTCACAATATCAGCTTCAATCGGAGGAAATTTTATCCCTACCACCTTAGGATCAAACGGGTCCGTAACTACTGAGGCATTTTTTCCCTTCATTTTAAATGACGATAATCCTAAATAATTTATATCCATACCCTGGTGACATTGTAAATTGTAAATTGTAAATTGTAAATTGTCGAAATCTGGCTTACAATGTCTCCATAAATGAAAAAGGAAGTTTTCTTTGCAATCTTGGCCGGTGGCCTTTTAGGTCTAATTATCGCTTTTGGCATCTGGAGGCTGAACTCATCGTTCATCCCCAATCCCCCCGGCAACCAAACTGAATCTTCTCCCCGGCCTTCTCCTGGAAATAGTTTTTCCATAACCCTTACCAAAATTGAAAACAATGATGTTATAACCCTTAATCCCCTTGACGTAGACGGCCTCACTAAACCATTTTCCCTGGTAGCCATTTCCGGCGAATCGAACGATTATGTCATAGCCGCCAATTCAGACGGGGAATTTGATAAAAATATCAGCCTTGATGCCGGAATTAACCAAATACTGATAGATTCGTTTGACCAAAACGGAGACTATTCCGAAATAACCCCAACTCTGGTCTATTCTCCCGAATTCGCCAAAAACCAGACAGCCACTTCCACCCCCGCCGCCAGTTCCGACGATATCAGAAACAAAGTTCAGCAAAAAGTCGATGAAGCATTAAATAAACCTAAAGCCGATATCGGATTAATCACCGACATTATGGAATCTACCATCCAAGTCAAAACCAACCAGGGTGATATTCAACAAGTATCAACAGACACAGACACAACTTATTCAAAAAACCTTAACAATAAAATCTCGGATATCAAATTTACGGACTTGGCCATCGGTGACTATATCGTGGCCATGGGTACTCAAAATGATAACAAAGTTTTAGGGGCGGAGAGAATCCTGGTAACTGATCCCCCCCCATCCATAAAAAGAAACATTCTCATGGGTAAAATTACTGATTCCACCACTAAGACTATTAGTTTTAAAACCCTCAAGGATAGCAGCGTGTACCAAGTGACATATAATAAAAACACGGATTTCCTGGTCAGCATGGGAGATAAGATGTCGGCCATCAAACTGACTAAAATCACTGATGACGATACCGTTTTCCTTTTTAATATCGTTAATTCCGACAACTCTTTTACCGCCCGAACAGTGATAGTTGTCAGAGAGGCTACAGCTTCCCCATCCCCCTCTCCATCGCCTTCGCCCACCCCCACAGCTTCTCCTAAACCCTGAGAAATGGTAATATATAGCTATGCAAAGAGGACCAGTTACACCGAAGGGGTTTAAAGATATCTTGCCCGGTGAAGCCCAAAAACGCCGTAGATTAATATCAACTATCGAGAGCGTTTTGGAGGGTTGTGGTTTTGTGCCAATCGAGACACCCACCCTAGAATTTGCGGACACTCTAATCGGCAGCTACGGAGAAGAAGAAAAACTAATTTATCAATTTACCGACCGGGGCGGAAGAAAGTTGGCCCTGCGCTATGATTTGACAGTTCCTCTGGCCAGGTTTGTTGCCAACAATTTAGGACTTCTACAACCTACTTTTTCCCGATATCAAATTGGTCAGTGCTTCCGGGGAGAAAATCCCCAAAAAGGTAGGTCCCGGGAGTTTACCCAGTTTGATTTTGACACCGTTGGGTCAAATGATATTAAAGAAGATGCCAAAATAATTGTTACTGCTATTAAATCAGCCCGTATGATTGGGCTTAAAAGGGCAACCATGCAAATAAACGATCGGGAAATATTTGACAACGTGGGTTTTTCAAAAGCCCAGATTATTACGATCGATAAAATAGACAAAATAGGGAGAGTTGAAGTAGAAAAACGAGTCGGAAATCTTGAAAAACTTGAAAAGGCTGAAAAAACTGCCAGATTGGAAAATATATTTAAAGAATTGAAAAATAACGGACTTAAAGAAAGTGAGGATTTCGTTTTCAGTCCATACCTCGCCCGGGGACTAAATTATTACACCTCCACTATTTTTGAATTAAAGCTTGACTCGACTCCCGGACAGTTATCTATCGGTGGCGGAGGAAGATACGATAATCTAATAGGAACATTCGCCGGTCGAAATATCCCGGCTGTGGGTTTCTCATTTGGGCTGGACCGGATGATTGAATTGGTCCCCGATTTATGAAATCCTACCGCCCGACTGCCTACCTCCTACTCCTAATCGCTTCTATCATCTGGGCGATTGCCGGGCCGGTCATTAAATATGTTTTGGGAGTTGTTCCCCCACTCCCATTTCTTTTTCTCAGATTTACCCTTTCGTCCATAGTTGCCCTCATTAGTTTCGCTTTCACCGGTTTTCATCCACCTAAGAAATTATCCACTCTAGTGTGGCTTTTATTTTATGGCTTTATCACTTCTACCGTCACTCTGGGTCTTTTATTTGTGGGCTTAAAAGGCACCACCGTCCTGGAGATGTCCCTGATTAGCCTAACCGGTCCCTTAATGATAGCTGTCGCCGGGGTAGTTTTTTTAAGGGAACATATTACGCAAAGAGAAAAAATTGGTATGGCAATTGCTCTGGTGGGAACTGTTTTAACCATAATTACGCCATTAAAACTTTCCGGCAATCTGTTAATTATTCTCTATCTTATTGCCAACACTTTTTCAGTAATAATCTGCAAAAAACTCTTGAGACTAGGTGTTTCACCTTCACTTATGACAAATATGACTTTTATAGTTGGCTTTGCTACTACCCTGCCTTTGGTTATTGGTCAAACAAACTTCGGCCAGCTGTCATTATATCCAATCTTGGGTATAGCATTTTTGGCAGTGCTATCAGGAAATTTGGCTTACTATTTAGGCAACCGGGCCCAGAAGTCAATTGAGATTAGCGAAGCCGGTCTTTTTTCCTACCTTTATCCCCTTTTATCCATGCCTCTAGCCGTTATCTGGCTGCACGAAGAGGTTACCCTCCCCTATATTATCGGAGCTATAGTTGTGGTCATTGGGGTAGTGATTGCCGAAATCAAGAACTAATTGTATAATGACCACGTATGAAAACGAATATTCATCCCAAATGGTATGCAGACGCCAAAGTTACCTGTGCCTGTGGCAACACCTTCGTGACGGGGGCAACAGTTCCTGAACTGCAAGTAGAAATTTGCTACGCCTGTCACCCCTTTTATACCGGTCAAATGAAGTATGTCGATACCGCCGGCCGGGTTGAGGCTTTTAAATCCCGTCAAGCCGGTGCTGATACCAAGAGAATTTCTAAAACTGAGAAGAGAAAGATTAAGAAAATGAAAAAGATTCAGGAAGAGCAAAACCGTCCTGAAAGCTTAACTGAACTTCGAACTTCTAAATAATTCATATGGAACCACAGACAGTTTATCTGGAAATTAGAGGGGCTACCGGCGGAGATGAAGCCAAAAATTGGGGCAATGATCTTATCCGTATGTATTCCCGCTATGCCACAAAGAAAAATTGGAAATTTAATTGGATAGATGACAATATTTTAAAAATTAGCGGGTATGGAGTTTTTGATGAATTAAAAAATGAATCAGGCGTTCACCGGGTACAAAGAATTCCAACGACCGAAAGACATGGCCGAATTCATACCTCTACAGCTACGCTAGTGGTTCTTCCCGAGATAAAAGAGAGTGAAGTCCAGATTAACCCTAATGATATTGAGATGCAGCTCTTCCATGCCTCATCTCATGGCGGACAAAATGTCCAAAAAGTTTCAACTGCGGTCAGACTTATCCACAAGCCCACTGGGATAATCACCCAATCACAAAAAGAAAGATTCCAGGAACAAAATAGAAGAATTGCTATGGAAATGCTTAGGCTTAAGCTCTGGGAAAAAATGGAAGAAGAAAAAATGCGGACAGTCGCCGGATACCGAAGTGTCATTGGCCGGGGTATGCGGGCAGAAAAAATCAGAACTTATAATTTTCCCCAATCCCGGGTTACCGATCATCGCATTGGTAAATCCTGGGGAAATTTGGAATCCATTATGGACGGCAACCTAGAAAAAGTGATCGAGTTAACTAAAAATATTTAATATCCGAACGTCGCATGGAAATTCCCAGCAATTCTTTGTACATAGTGACTTAACACCTTTAAACTCTCTTCCCTATTGCCACTATAGTGAACACCCACGTTCTGGATCCCTTCCACACAATGGTGTTTATATATTTCTTCTAAATCTCTTTTATTCAGGTGGTGATCCAACACTGACCCATAAAAAATTATTCTCGCATACTGTATCGCGTCCATACAAATATCCCTCGGAACCGCCCCTTCGACACCAGGTATTGATGCCCACGATGCATCTGGCAATAAATAGTCGCGTGTTTTCTTATAAACCTCATCCTCTAGTTTAAGAAAATCTGTATGTTGAGTGATTTTCCTCACATTATCCATAATATGCTGCCGATTATGTTTACCCCCACATTGAGAAACTTCCTCAGCCCAATCAAGAAGTTTGGTTTCCGAAGGAATTTCCCTATGTTTGAACTCCCCCACTCTGTCAGTATTATTATCTGCCGTCATTGTAACTTGGATTCTATCAGGAAAATTTCTCTTGTCAAAAACAGGCATCACACACCGGGTGTGTGATGCCTAAATCCCGAGGTAATAGCTTTCATTGACTTCTTGGCAATTACAAGTATAAAATACCGGCATATGACACCTGATAGATTAATTGATAGGTTAATCTGCATAACAATCAATAAAAAGACTTCTTTTCGTCTTCTTAGCGAAGAGGTGGATAAATTTGCGGAAGCAATGGTAAAAGCTACCGAAACGGGAAAACCACAACCCATCACGGTTGGCCAAGAAAAGTTTGTCATAACAGACCCTGACCACAACGGCAGGGAAGTCAAACCCGCCTAATTACCCCAAGGCGATTATTGATCAAAGAAATGGTTTACTGTGTGGGAGTGTCAGAGAGAGTGACAGAAACATTTACGGTCTGACCATTACGATAAATATCCAGCTTTACTGTATCCCCAACTTTTTTACCTGAAATAATTGCAGAAAAATCGGTATTAGTCCCGGACACAGACTGGCCATCAATTTTGGTAATAATATCATTAGCCTGAATTCCAGCTTTTTCTGCCGGCGAACCGGACACCACACTAACTACATACGCTCCTTGGGGCACGCTATTCAAAAGGGCTGCCTGTTGAGTAATCATTTGATATTCTACTCCCAGATAAGGTTTACCAATAAACTTCCCGGTGGCCTGAAATTGAGACAAAGATGCCTTAACAGTATTAATCGGAATTGCAAAGCCAATATTATTGGCCCCCTGAGCTACTGCTACATTTATACCAATTACCTGACCGGCAGTATTTAATAGAGGCCCACCAGAATTTCCGGGGTTAATCGCAGCATCGGTTTGAATTACATTGTCTAACTGCTCTACATAGCCCTGAAGTTCATCTCCGGCCGTAATCCCCCTACCAAGTCCGGAAACCACTCCTTGAGTCACGGTATTCCTAAATTGACCCAGGGCGGTTCCGATTGCCACCACATACTGGCCAACCTGAAGGTTTGAGGAATTACCCAACTCCACAGGCTTTAGCCCCGTAGCATTAATTTTTAAAATAGCAATATCATTTGCCGGATCTCTGCTAATATTCTGTACGGGGTAAGTCTTACCGTCACTCGTTACTACCTGATAAGTAGCCCCGGTGACAGTCGAAACTACATGTTTGTTGGTAACGATTAAACCATTTGCAGAAACCACAAAACCGGTACCAATGTCCTGGGGAGTGCTCCCCTGGCTGCCTGAGGAAAATCCTCCGCCAAACGGGGAAAAATTAAAAACATTCTGTTGCGGCACTTGAGCCGAAACTGTTACCACCGAAGGTGAAACTTTATTCACTACATCAATTACCACCGATTCTTCGGTCACTATTTTTGTAGCTACTGTCGAACTGCCGTTTCGGGGAGCTACAAAATCCAAGGGCTTAAAACCATACAAGCGATCGGCCACAATTGCTCCGCCAATAGCAATTACAAAAACAACAACTACTACGACGATGGTAAATAGCCTAATCAGATAACCGCGTTTCATTGCTTAAATAATAAGACTAATTAGCTGAGATTATACTTAGAGCCTTGTTTAGTTGCACATCAACTGTGGAATTTTCGTCCATAGATATTTTAACATCCGGCTCAAGTCCGCTTCCATGAACCCAAGTCCCATTGGGTGTCAGCCATTTGGCAATAGTCACATGGAGTCCCGCCCCATTATCCAATGTCTCCGGTTCCTGAATCGTTCCCTTGCCAAAAGTCTTATCGCCAACCAGTTGAACCTTTAAATCATCTCTTAAAGCGCCGGCCAAAATCTCAGCTGCTGAAGCCGAACCGCCGTTAACCAAAACCACAACTTTCATATTAGTCAGAAGTCCCAGTTTTTGGGTTCTATAATCAGTTCTGGTACCATCACCCGTTTCCTGGATGGCCACCACCGACCCGGTTTTTAAGAAATCGGAAGCGATGCTCACCGCCTCCTCCAGATATCCGCCCGGATTATCCCGAAGGTCCAAAACTACCCTATCTATTTGATTATTCTTAAGGATCTCAGTGACGGCATTTTGCCATTCTGTATCCGTGTCCCCGCCAAATTTTAATAACTTTAAAACCGCCACGTCTTTATTGGTTTCCGGGAAGGTTAAAATTACCGACGGAACGTTAACCGTGGCCCGGGTCAAATTAAAGGTAATCGGGTTCGTTGACCCATCGCGCAGAATCATTAAGGTAATTTTGCTGCCGGCCGGACCTCTGATAATTTCGACTGCGTCAGGAAGTGATATCCCTACGGTTCCCTGATCAATATTTTTTGAAGCATCTTTAATTCCCACAATTAAATCTCCGGGTTTGATGCCGGCTTTCTCCGCCGGAGTTCCCGGCAAAGCCGAAATGACCGCCAGCTGCGTTCCTTTATAACCAATCTGAATTCCAACTCCGTCAAAACTCCCCCCCAAATCTTCTTCAACCACTTTATTTTCCTGGGGTGGCAAGAAACTGGTGTACGGATCACCTAAGGAGGATACCATTCCCTCAATCGCCCCATAAACCATATTAACCGGGACTAACTTGGACTTATCATAATAATTCTTCTCTAAATTGTCCCAAACCCGCCAAAACAGAGAAAAATCGACCGTGGATTTATCAATGGGAACATTCCTATTTATGATTACTTTAGGAAAATTCTTGTAGTCCAGTCTGTAGCCTTTATAACCGGAAAAGTAACCCAGGGAGAATATAAGACAGAAAGAAAAAACCAAAACAACTACTTTTCTTACTTTACGAAAAGGCATAGGTAAAATATTACTCCTTCAGAGACTTCCTGTGAAGGGTAAAAGTCCGACTTGGCGTGCCCTTTTAATTTCTTGGGCCACCCTTCTTTGATGTTTGGCACACAGACCCGTTCTGGTTTTGGGTTGTATTTTGGCTCTTTCAGTAATGTATTTCCCCAAATCCCCGTATTTTTTGTAGTCGGGAACCGTTTTGGTATTACAAAAAACACAATTTACGGCTACCGGCTTTAATTTGCGGTTCATTGATTTTCTACGGCTGGATTTTTTAATCGCCATAATCATCAAAAAGGTATCTCCTCATCAACCGGGGGTTCCTTAACTTCCTTTTTAGTTTTAACCGGAGCAGTTTCTTCAACAGCCGGGGGCACTTCCCCGACAGTGGACTCGGGAACATTAAAATCTTCAGTTCCTCCACCGGTCATATCTCTTTTAGAATCAAGAATAACCATATCCGAAATAACAATTTCAGTTGATTGTCTTTGCGTTCCATCCTGACCTTGCCAACTGCGGGTTTGGAGCCGCCCTTCTACATAAACCTTTTTACCTTTAGTTAAAAGCTGGGAGCAAATCTCGGCCAATTTTGCCCAAGCCACTAAGCGATGGAATTCGGCTTCATCTTTTTTCTCACCGGACTCGGTTACCCATTGACGGTTAGTCGCCAGCCCAAAAGTGCAAACCGCAGTCCCCTGTGGGGTATATCGGAGCTCCGGGTCACGGGTCAAGTTCCCAATAAGCATTACTTTGTTTAAACTCCTGGCCATATTTTATATTTTTACTATTAAGTGCCTTAAAATCTCCGGTTCCATTTTTAACTTCAAATTTAGAGCCTTTATAGCGGTCGGTTTTAATTCTACCAGTAAATAGCAATAGCTGCCAGTTAGAGATTTCTCAATCTGATAAGCCAAATCTTTTACTCCCCAATCATCAATTTTAACTATCTTGCCTTCCAAAACAGTAATAATTTTTTCGAGAGTTGCCAAAATTGACTTTTTCTTAGCCGCAGTTACCTTGCCATCCAAGACTACCGTTAACTCATATTTTTCCATACAGTTTGTATTCTATTATGAA
>JBEKGU010000006.1:0-8913 GCA_050012635.1 Candidatus Microgenomates bacterium
GCAATAAATTTTAGGACTTCCTCCCGTCTCACATCTGCAACATCAAAATCAATATCCGGGGGGGAAGGTCTAAACGGATTGAGAAATCTTTCAAAGGGCAAGTTATAGGTAATAGGATTTACAGTAGTGATACCCAAAACGTAAGAAACCAATGATCCGGCTGCCGAACCTCTGGTATTGGTTATAATCCCTTCGGTATTGGCCCAATTAACCATATCCATAACAATTAAAAAGTAGGGAGCATAACCCTTTTGACAAATAATATCTAATTCCTTAGTTAGCCTTGCCTTTTCAATTTTTCCCGATCGGGGTAATTTTTCTTTTAGTCTAACTTCAGCCAAAGTTCTTAGATATTTATCAGGAGCAATTCCTCCGGGCACTTCAAATTTGGGAAAGAACCATTTCCCTAATACTATTTCAACTTTGCATTGATCAGCAATCTTAACAGTGTTTTCAATTGCTTCAGGTAGATCCTTAAACAAATTAGACATTTCGAGAGGTGTGGTTAAATAAAAAGTTGGAGTATCAATGAATCGCAATCTTTTAACATCGGAAACGTTTTTGCCGGTAGCTACACAAACTAAAGCATCTTGGGCCGTAGCATCCTCTTTTTTAATATAATGTGCGTCATTAGTAGCTACTAGGGGAATGCCTAAATTACGGCTTAATTTAACCAGTCCGGCATTAATAGTTTTTTCATTTTCTCCCATTTGGCTAACTTCTTGCCTCAGATCAGGATTGTCAATATTTTTCAGAGACAGACCATAACTATGCCGTTGAATTTCCAGATAATAATTCTTACCGAATATATCCAGAAACCACTCGGCCGTTTCTTTAGCTTCCGGGTAATTTCCATCCACTAAAAGCTGTGATATTTCTCCGTTAGCACAAGCAGAAGTACAAATCAAACCTTTAGAATATTTAGAAAGAGTATCCTTATCAAACCGCGGACGATAATAATAACCCCTCAAATGGGCTTCTGAAGTTAGCTTCATCAGATTTTTATAACCTTCGTAATCTTTGGCTAAGAGTAGCAAATGATAATTACGGAATTTTTCCCGTTCGATTTTTTCTTCCATATTAGCGTTTGTGATATAACCCTCCAGACCAATAATCGGTTTAACTTCGCTTTTAATCGCTTCTTTATAAAACTCAATAATGCCATACATTGCCCCATGATCCGTGACGGCTATACTATCCATTCCGTTTTCCTTAATATTCAAGAGCATCTTCTTGATGTTAGTCAGGCCGTCTAGAAGAGAATATTCCGTGTGTACATGCAGGTGGACAAATTTACCGGACATCTGGATTATTTATTCTTTCATTGCGTTTGCGATTATTCTTCTTATTCAGAAACAGTTCCTGATCCACCCGTTTCATAACTGCTTCAACAGTATCCCCATCACGAATTTGGGTTATTCCGAAACTTAAACCTGTATAATCCGGAAGAATATCTACTATCGATGCCTTGTTAACATCCTGCCGTAACAATTCAAATTGAATTAATATCCTCTGCACAATTTTCTCCGCCTTAGCTGTATTGGTATTTCTTAATATAATACCTAACTCATCACCCTTCCCATGTAATCGGGCAGCTGTATCCCGGTCCTCTCTAATTGACTGCATAATTGCCTCGGCTGCTTTTATGATATAAGTATCTCCATTTGCATGTGCAGCATTCTCGCCCAATCCTTCCTCACCAAGCGTTTTTTCTCCGTTATTTACTGAGTGCAGGTTATCCAGGTCAATAATTACAACTGTAACTGGTTCTTGAAAGGTTAACCTGTCTGTAAACCTCTTTTTCTCAGATGGAGCAGCATATCTATTTACCTCATTAACCAGATCCTCTTCAAAAATTATTCCTGATTTAAGATTTGTCAACAAATCCTTGGATGAGAGCAAAAAATACAATGCGGCAAGTTCCGCAGCTCTTTTGGGGTCCTGTTCCTGCAACAATTCGTGTTTCTTTACCGCGTCCAGGAAACCCCGATCAGATCTGGCCTCTGACAATCTTTTTTCTACCGATTCACTAATTCGGGACCCGGAAATATCATTTTCGCTTAAAATACTTTCATTCATTTTTGTATTAATTCTAATAACTTCTCATTCATACTAATTGGATTGCCTTGGCCTTTTAGCTCTTTTTGCACTTGGCCCATTAAGTATCCGATTATTTGGCCTTTGCCGTTTTTGTAATCCTCAACGGCCCTACCATTATCTTTTATCACTTTTTCTACAGCTTTTGCAACATCATCTTCATTTGCATATTTTCTCGTAGTTAATGCTATAATCTTTTTTATCATTCCGGCAGGTTCCGGAAATTCCTGATCCAGATTTTTATTAACCATCAAATCAGCTATAGTTTTGGGCAAAACTTGGTCGCTCTTTTCCGCTTTACAAGATTCTTCAAAGTAATTTGACCTACTCTGATCTTGAATTAATATATTGGCATAATATTCGTTAACTCCATATTCTTTTACAAATCTGTCTTTCTTTTGTTTCGGTAATTCCGGTAATGTTTTCTTTAGATTCTCAATCTCTAACTCTCTAAATTCCAGTGGTGGAATGTCCGGCTCCGGAAAATATCTATAATCGTGAGCTTCCTCTTTACTTCTTTGGGAAAAGGTTTTTCCGGTGGCTTGGTTGTAACCTCTGGTTTCCTGGGCGGGTTTTTCCCCAGCCTGAACGAGTTTGGACAGCCGTTCAATTTCATAATCAATAGCATTTTTTACAAACCGGAAAGAATTAATATTTTTAAGTTCCACTTTATAACCCGGTAAATTTTTGTCCTTGCTTACGGAAACATTCGCTTCAAGCCTCATTGACCCCTTTTCCATATCGGCATTGGAAATACCCAAATATCTGACTACCAGTTGTATTTCTTTAAGAAAATTAACCACATCCTCCCCATTGTGGAAATCCGGTTCGGTCACCATTTCAGCCAGAGCCACGCCACTGCGGTTAAAATCAACCAGTGACATTTCTTCTCCGTCTACTTCCTCGTGAATTAACTTGGCTGTATCTTCCTCCAGGTGGACCCGACGAATTTTTATTTTATTGAACTCGCCATCTATACATAAAGGTTCATTATATTGGCTTATCTGATAACCTTTGGGTAGATCGGGATAAAAATAATGTTTGCGGTCAAATTTGGAAAATAAGTTAATTCGGCAATTTAAGGCTAAACCTAGCCTAATAGTATCCATAACAGCTTCGCGGTTAGGGTATGGCAGCGCTCCGGGCAATCCCAGGCAAACAGGGCAGACTTGTGTATTTGGTTTTTTAGTAAAATGATCCGATGAACACGAACAAAACATTTTCGAAAGAGTATTAATTTCAATATGAACTTCAAGCCCAATGAATGTTTTCATTTTTCTAGTAAAAATTTATTACCAAATCTCCTGGAAACCAGCCAGACAGTTAAGGTTGTAAAACCTAAGATGCCAAATAACGATTTAACTCCAAAAAGGTCAGCATAAGAAGCAGCAAAAATCATAGGAAGCACAGTTACCAAGGTCACAAAAAACCAGAAGTTACCAAAGACCCTGCCCCGTAAACCTCCCGGGGTGGCCTCTTGTATATAGGTTTGGGAAGGTATTATTATCCCCACAAAACTAACCCCGGCCAACATTATTGTCAGTGATCCTAAAAGAGCTCTTAAAATTCCGGAAAGACCCAGAAAACTGAAGGCCAGAAAGAAGAAAAGAACGACTGCAGAAATAAGTGAAGATTCGATTATTCTCTTTTTCCTCCACCCATTTTTTATTAGTTTTGGAACAGTAATTGCCCCAACTACTGCTCCAATTCCTGCCGGCACTATGATATAAAGACCGGCCAAATTTAAATCGATTTCCAGTATGTCCTTTGCCAGTACAGGCACAACTACAGTTAACACCGAAATAACTACTTGGACACCTAATATTAATAAAAAGGGTAATTTAATCGTCTTATGAGATTTAATAAACTGGTAACCCTCAGCAAACCGGGCAAAATATTGGGCAATGGCGTGCTCTATATTTCCGGTAGTTTTGGTTATCTCTGATTTTAAGCTGGGTAAAAACCAGACACTGACAAAAGCTAGAAAAACTAGGAATGAACAAAGATACAGAGTATGACCAAAGCCTAAATATTTATTAAGAAATCCCGCAACTCCGAAGCCCAAGATTAGAGAGGCTTGTTGAGTAACAAAAAATAAACTATTAGCATGAGCTAGGTTTTTCTTTTTGACCACCGAGGGAAGAGTTGCAGATTCCGCCGGAACATAAAACTGGTTTAAAAAAGAGTAGGCCACAACTACACCATAGATCAGGAAGAACGAAGTTCTATGGGAGAGAGCGTAGAGAAAAATGGTTAATGCCTGGAGAAAATTGGTAATAATGAGCATCTTTCTTTTATCTACTAAATCGATAGTGGTAGCAGCGAACGGCCCGATTAGAAGTGCCGGTAAAGAATAAGACACCCAAAGCATTGATGTAGCCACATTAGAGCTGGTTCTCTGAAACAGTTTAATTAATAAAACAAAATTCATTATATTAATTGTCAATTGGGATAAGATCTGGGACAACCAGATATACATAAAATTTTTATCTTTTATGACTACTTTAAAATCCTTCAACATTTCAGATTTTTGGTTTTATCTTTAAATCCGGAGTAGACTGTTCAAAAAGATATCCGGCATTAAGCACTAATTTTTCTGCGAATTGCGGCCCAATAATTTGCATACCGATAGGTAATCCACCATTACTAAATCCACAGTTAATATTAAGTCCCGGTAAACCGGCAATTGTTGATGGTTCGACTAAAACATCCGCCACTTCCCCAAACATGGGATGGTTTTTACTGGATCCCAATGGTAAGGCGGTGGAAGGACTGGTCGGTCCAACTATTAAATCTACTTCGCTAAACGCCCTCTCAAAATCCCGGCAGATAATAGTTCTAACTTTTAGTGCTTTAAGATAATAGGCATCATAATAACCGGCCGAGAGACAATAAGTGCCCAGCATTATTCTTCTCTTGGCCTCCTCCCCAAAGTGGGTTCGGTCTAGCCCGTATCTAATACCGTCATACCTTCCCAAATTCGAAGAAACCTCAGACCTCTGCAAAATGGTATAAACCGCAATTGCATATTGAGGATCAAATAATTTTATTTCCTTAATTTGGGCGCCAAGTTTTTCAAAGATTTTCAGGGATACCCTTACTTTTTGAGCCACCTCTTTTTCAGCGACCTGAAAATATTTTTCTGAATAACCGATTTTGAGATTTTTAATGGGTTTATTTATATTCCTTAAATAATCTGCAACTTTCTTTGGTGATGCTGTAGCATCCAAGCCGTCATTACCGGCTATTATATTTAAAACTAAAGCCGCATCAGAAACTGTTTTGGTAATTGGTCCAGGGGAGTCGACCGAAGACCCCATAGCTATAATTCCGTAGCGGCTTACCCGTCCGTAGGTTGGTTTAAGTCCAACCGTACCGCACCAGGATGAGGGTTGGCGTATAGACCCGGCAGTTTCCGAACCGACGCTGGCAATAACTTCATCAGCAGCAATACTGGCGGCCGAACCCCCCGATGATCCACCGGGTAATTTGGATATATCCCAAGGATTATGAGTAGTGAAAAAATCAGACGTTTCAGTAGATGATCCATGGGCCCAGGCGTCCATATTAGTTTTACCCATGATGATTGCCCCAGCCTCTAATAATTTATTTATGACCGTGGCACTATAAGGAGGAACATAATCCTTTAAAATATTAGCCGATGCAGTGGTTTTAATTCCCTTAGTACAAAAATTATCTTTAACTGAAAAAGGAATTCCCAAAAAGGGTTTATCCTCTCTGCTTCCGTCTTTCAGAAGTTGATCTGCTTTTTTTGCACTTTCCAGGGCCTCCTTATCACAAAGTGTCACGAAAGACTTTATTTTTGGTTCTACTTGGTTTATGCGCTGAATACAGGAGTTGACCAGGTCTAATGATGAGAAAACTCTTCTCCTTAATCCTTTTTGAACCTCTATTATAGACAATTGATTTAGCTTCATTATTTATTTTTATTTAAAATTAACTTGACCTTAAAATACCCACCGGTTGTATGATTCCCTGGAGAAATTACGTCTGATAAATCCAAGGAGGGTTTTATAATATCTTCTCTAAATACATTTTTTAAGCCGCTCACCTGATTTGTAGGGTCTATATTAGAAGTATCAATTTCATTAAGCTTGTCGACATAAGAAATAGTCTCGGATAGCTGTTTGCCAAATTTTTTAACTTCGATATCATTTAATTCTAATTTGGCTAGTTTAGCTATATTTTTAACTTGTTCGGGGGTTAGTTTATCCATTGGCCCTATCATAACATGCTTTTTAGGATTTTTATTCTTTCGGCGACAGGCGGATGGGTGTCAAAAAGTCCCGAGAACCAACCTACCTTTCCGTGCCCGGTTTTTTTGAACGGATTCTCAATATACAGGTGGGCAGTGGCTTTATTTGCATTTCTCATCGGTGTAGGATCATCGGAAATTTTTTTAAGGGCAGAAATAAGATCCTCCGGTTGGCGGGTAATCTCGACAGATCCGGCGTCAGCCATAAATTCCCGACGCCTGCTGATTGCCAGTTGAATCAACATACCCACAAATGGAGAAAGTATGGCAAAAACAATTCCTAAAATTAAGAAGATTGTCCCTACTTCTCCCTCCTCCCGGTTCCGGCGCCCGCCAAACCAAGTAATTCTCAAAAACCAGTCCCCCAAGAGGGCAATCAATCCTACCATTACCGCTACAACTGCCATTAACCGGGTATCATAATTTTTTATATGAGTTAACTCATGGCCAAATACGCCTTCCAATTCACTGCGGTTAAGTTTGGCCAGGAGGCCGCTGGTGGCACAAATCGCTGCATGATTTTGGTCCCTCCCGGTGGCAAAGGCATTAGGCGAGGGGTCATCAATCACATAAAGAGCAGGTCGGGGAATTCCGGCCCCAATACATAAATTCTCAACAACTTGGGTAAAAAGCCGGTCTTCCTGTGGGGTTGCCCGCCTAGCTCCGGAGATTCCCAATATAATTTTATCGGAATAATAGTAACTGGCAAAACTGGAAATTCCGGAAACAATTAGAGCAATACCCACAATACCCAGACTGTCAATTGGACTACCAGTGTAGGCTCCCCACGCATTCGCCAGTATATAAATAGCCGCAGCTACAAACACAGCAAAAAGAAAAACTATAACAAAGCTTCTCCTTTGGTTGGCTGCTTTGGCTTCATAAATATTCAGCATAAAATCAAATTAATTTAACTTGACTTTAGGTGTTTCCAGATCCTGTTCACTAACCTCCAGGTGTTCCCCTTCCTGAGGAGTAATAAGTCCCGGAAGTTCCGCAAAACCGAACGCATTGGCTATAATATTCGAAGGAACAGTGGCTCTCTTAACATTAAAATCAGCCGTCAGATCTATAACCAACCTTCTGGCATACATTATTTTGTCAGACGTATCCCTTAGTTCATCCATTAAATTAATTACCACTTCAGAAGCTTTCAGTTCGGGATTAGATTCTACTGCCACTCTTAGTGAGGGCAACACTTGGGCCAATTGAGTTCCGGCCTCAGACATTTTTTGGACATCTCCGGAGTCAACAGCGGCAGCTATCGCTTTTCTGGCCTCTGTTAACATTTCAAAAATTCCTTTTTCGTGGCTCAGATAACCCTTGGTAGATTCTTCCAGATTAGGAATTAAATCTGCCTGTCGCTTTAATTGATTGCCAATTTCCTGGACTGCGGCTTTAATTCTGGCTTTGCTCCCTACAAAGAAATTATAGGTAGTAACCGCCCAAATAAGTAAAATTACTCCGATAATCAATAAAACATAAATCATTCTTGATTCACCCTCTTTCTAAAAAGTTTTTAAAATCTGCAAACTTATTTGTGTTTATTATATCACTCCGCTCGGCCCAACCGCGTCTCCCTACATAGACCCCATAAATCATATTATCCATCATGTCGGCATGGTGGGCATCGGTTCCCAATGTTAACTTAACTCCTTTCCCAACCGCGTCTCTAACCAAATTATCAGGTAAATCCAAGCGCATGGGGTCAGCATTTATTTCAATCCATTTATTAAATTTGACAGCAAATTCAAAAATCTCCGGCCAATTTAACTCCACTCCTTCCCGTTCATTAAGTTTTCTGGCAGTGGGATGAGCGAAAATTTTGGCCTTTGGATGATTTAGGCCCGTAAGAACCCTTTTGGTCATCTTATCTGTCGATAGGTCAAAATTAGAATGGATTGAAACTAAAGCAAAATCTAAAAGTTCCATGGCAGAATCAGGAATTGATCTTTCTCCATCAGAACTTAAATCTATCTCAAGGCTATTGAACACATATTTGATACACTTAAATTTACTTTTCACGATGGAGTAATTTAATTGTTCTATTCTGGCTTTCTTTCGCTTTAAAATCTCCAAAATTTGTTTTTCGTTATGACGGCTTTTGGAAGGATTATGCTCCGTGAAGGCGATATACTCATAACCCAGAATGTCTGCTTTTTCTACTAAATCTTCCATAGACGATTCCCCCAGATCGTGACTAGTTTCAATATCGAAATCAGAATGTATCTGTAGATCAGCTTTAACGTCAGAAATTTTTAACAAATCAGGTAAATTATGGCTGACAGCCCCCTCTATCTCCCCGGAATCTTCCCTTAACTCAGGAGGGATCCAATCCATACCCAGGTAATTATAAAAATTTTCTTCGGAGGAAAATTGTTTGATGTTAGATGTTCGAGTCTTAATATTACGAATTCCATATTCAGACAGGGACAAACCCTTCTTTAAAGCATATTCTCTTAAAGCAATGTTATGGTGTTTTGATCCGGTAAAATGCTGCAATAGGGAGCCATAACTTTCCACAGGTTGAACCATTAAAT
>JBEKGU010000007.1:0-8746 GCA_050012635.1 Candidatus Microgenomates bacterium
CTGACAGAATTAACCCGGGAACTTCTTAATCGGGTGGCTGATTCCCAACAAGATGAAGAATTAGCGTATTTCAAAAGCCTATATAACAATTTTCAGGAAAAGCACATTCAGGTATTTTTGCACAACAAAGATGCCCCGAAATTTATGAGCGCTTTAGGGTATGACGGGGCAGTGGTTGAGCCAAGTTGTGACGGCAATTGTTATGCCGACTGGATGGGGATAGTTGACTCTAATATAGGGGTAAACAAATCTAACCTGTTTATTAAGAGAGATGTCCAATTGGGGGTTTCTTTTAGTGCCGGGTCCATAACCAGAAACTTAACTATAAACTACGAGAATACTGCCACTCCGGCTTTGGGTGATAAGGCCCGGTATAAGACATATACCCGGGTGCTGGTTCCGGTAGATGCGGTTATCCAAAGAGGGGGCGTCGTTAGTTACGGACAAGTCTCCCCGGTCCAAATAGACAGACAGGATTTAGAAGGCAGGAGCGAAATTGGAATACTGTTGGAATTGATGCCCGGCGAAAAAAAGTCAATCCAATTAAACTGGTCAACCGTCGGCAATTTAGACTTTAACAGCAAAGGTGAATACCATTTATATATTAGGAAGCAGGCAGGGACTTTGGCCGACCCGATTGCGATTGAAATAGGAACCCTGGACAAGTATAATACTAGTTTGTCTCAGGACCTGTTTAGGACAGTTAGCTGGTAATTATGGATAAATTAAACCTAAAAGCAGACGTTCGTAAGGTGGTAGGCCGGAAAGTCAGCAAATTAAGACAGGAAGGGCTACTCCCGGCAAATATTTTCGGTAAGAAAGTTAAGTCTCAGGCTATTGCTGTTAAGCTGGATGATTTTTTGACCGTCTATAAAAAAGCCGGGGAAACTTCGCTTATAACTTTAACGGTTGGGACAGATGACAAAGCGGTCCTGGTGGCTAACGTTCAAGTTAGCCCCATAACTGATAAGCCTATTCATGTTGATTTTCACCAGGTTGATCTTAAGGAGAAAGTTACGGCCGATGTCCCCATTGAAATGACCGGTGAATCTCCAGCAGAAAAGCTGTCGGTAGGGACTGTGGTTCAATATATTGACGAAATTGAAGTTGAAGCGCTCCCAACCGATCTACCCGATAAGTTGGTTGTTAATATCAGCAAGCTGGCTGAAGTTGACCAGGCTATTTATGTTAAGGATTTGGATTTGGATACCAAGAAAGTGGAAGTTAAGGTTAGTCCCGATGAGATTGTTATTAAAGTAGAGCCCCCCCAGAAAGAGGAGGTTGTCGCGCCTCCGCCTGCTGCTGAAACTCCTGTCGAAGGCGAGACACCTGTTGTTCCTGTCGAAGGCGAGACACCCGCTGCACCAGCTGAAGGTGATAAAAAACCTGAAGAGAAGAAATAATTAATTAACCTCCGGGGAGTTGGGATTAATACTCCTGGCGCGATTTAGGTCCTGGACAGATTTTAAGAGATTACCGTCGGCTTTGTCTATTTTTGAGAGCTCAATCCAGCCCGGGAAATAGGTTGGGTTTTTAGTTAAGAATTCTTCCCAAAATGTTTGCCTCGGATTATTCTTAACTTCTGTTTGTGCCCCTAAAATTTTTGCGGGAGTAAAGTAAGATCTTAAATTAAAATAACTAAGAGTTAAGACTAAAACGATGGCCAGAGAAGACACAACAAAGGCAGCATTTTTTGACATTAACTATCATACTAGCAAGATTTAGGTTGTAGGCCAAGAGGAGTTTATTAATAGGTTGTTAGAATGATTAGAGTATAAGTTCTGCCAGATTTGTTCGGTGACAAAGGGCATAAAAGGATGTAACAGACGCAAACTATTATCTAAGACAAAATTAAGAGTTGATATTGCATTTGTGTCTGAATTTACAATTCTCAATTTACAATTTTCAATATATTTGTCAGCAAACTTATGCCAGATAAATTCGTAAATCGCCTCTGCTGCTTCGTTTAATTTATAACCGTCTAGTGCCTGAGTTACCAGTTTGATTGTTTTTTCCAGTTCTTTTTGAATCCATTCATCATCCGCGTTCACTTTTGCCTTTTGAATTTTGCCTTTTGAATTCCGGTTTGTTACCACAAACCGAGCAACGTTCCAAATCTTATTAGCAAAGTTGCGCATGGATCGGACTTTATCATCCGAAAGAATTACCTTACTGCCGGCCGGGGTGCCATAAATAAGTGACATTCTGAAAGCATCGGCTCCGTATTTATCAACCAGCTCGATGGGGTTAATCACGTTACCTTTGCTTTTGCTCATTTTGACACCCTTAGCGTCGGCCACCATGCTCCAAAGATAAATATCCTTGAATGGCACTTCGTTTTTAAGGTAAAGAGAAAACATAATCATCCGGGAAACCCAGAATTTAAGAATGTCAGATAAGGTCCCCAAAACGCTGGTGGGGAAGCGGGAAACGACCAATGGCCATTGGCCGGATGAGAACCAGGTATCAAAAGTGTTTGTATCCTGCAAATAATTTCCTTCAGGCTTGGTTTGCGAAATAATATATTTGGCAGACTTGTGAGCGGTTAAGACCTGAAGTCCCTCTTCAATTTCTGAAAAGGAATACTGTTCAAGAAGTTCTCCGGCCCTACCGGTGATAATTCTTTTAGACTTATCCAGGATAGTAATTTGGATATCCGGATTTTCGTTGATAGAGTACCACGCCGGAATTCTGATACCCCAAACAATTTGCCGGGATATCGGCCAGTCATGCATTATTTCTAACCAAGCCAACATATACTTTTTGTACTTGGCGGGATAAAAATGAACCTGGTTTTTTTCTACAGCTCCTTTTACTTTTGCTTTTAGGTCCTTAACTTTAATAAACCAGTTAGGGACCACCGAAGGCTCTAAATCGTGATGGCACTTGTAACAGGTGGTCACAGAGTGTAAATAATTAGTGTCTATTTTTTCAATTAGACCTTTCTTCTGTAAATCTTCAACTACTTTTATTCTGGCCTCTTTGACTTTGAGCCCTGCGTAATTTCCGGCAGCCTTGGTTAATTTGCCATTTAAATCAATGGATTGAATAAGATCTAGTTTGTGGATTTTACCAATCTCAAAATCATTGGGGTCGTGGGCCGGAGTAATTTTTAATGCCCCGGTGCCAAAATTAATGTCCACAGCGGCATCGACAATTATAGGAACATTACGTGTTGTCAGGGGGACTTGAGCCATTTTACTCACCAAATCTTTATATCTTTTATCTGTGGGGTTAACGGCCACGGCAGTGTCGCCAAAAATTGTTTCCGGTCTGACTGTTGCCAGAGTTAGGGGACCGTATTTAATGTAATAGAGGGGATCAATTCGCTCAACGTGTTTAACTTCCAGATCGGCCAGGGAAGTGCCACAGTGGGTGCAGTAATTCACAATATAATCATCGCGGTAAACCAAGCCTTCAGATTCCATTTTTTTGAAAGTTGAAAATACCTGCTCTAAAACATTTTCATCCAAAGTAAAGACACTTCTGTCCCAATCAGCAGAAAACCCCAAACGTTTAAATTGCTCATAGATAAGTCCGGAATTTTCTTTAACAAAGTCATAAATTTTTTGGTAAAGGGTATTCCGGTCAAAATCCATTCGGGACTGGCCCTTTTTTGCCAGTTCTTTTTCAAAAACAAATTGAGTTTCAAAACCGGCATGGTCCATGCCTGGAATCCATAAAGCCGAGAAGCCTTGCATTCTTTTATAACGAATTAAAATATCATCAACTACGTACATACCGTGCCCGGCGTGGAGAGACGCGTTAGCGTTAGGCGGAGGCATGATGATAGTGAACGGAGCACCCTTGTCGGAAGCCTTAAAGGCTCCGGATTTTTCCCACAAGTCATAAATATCTTTCTCATATTTTTGATGTTCGAACTTAGGTTCCATATAGCTTCAAATTATATACCAATATCAGAAATACTGAAGCGGGGGAGGCGGTCAAGGGAGGCGATATCCTTTACAAACTCTTTTCTTTGGAATTTTAAATATGCCGCGATGCCGATCATGGCCGCGTTATCGCCATAAAGTTTTTTAGAGTTGGGGAAAAGAGCTTTTATTCCAAACTCTTTAGCCATTTTCCTAATTCTTTTCCTAACTTCCACATTAGCGGCCACACCACCACCGACTAGCAAAGAGGCACTAGGGACTAGGGAATAGGCACTAGAACGAATAGTGAGAGAGGAAACGCGGATGAGATGACGGAAGGCTGTGGATTGGAAAGAGACGGCGAGGTTATAAATCTTTTCTTTGGTCAGGGGCTTTTCTTTTTCTACCAGTCGATAAAAAGCGGTTTTTAACCCGGAGTAACTGAAATAATTATCCTGTTCCTTACCGGCCATAGGTAAAGGAAGAGCATAAGATTTGGGATCACCCTGCCTGCGCAGGCAGGCCAGTTTAGCCATTTTTTCTAAAATTGCCCCGCCGGGATAACCCAAACCCAACATCCGCGCCGCTTTATCCAAAGCTTCACCTAAAGCATCGTCCTGAGTTTGAGTCAGAATCTCGTAATCGCCAATTTTATTTATTTTAATTAACTCGGTGTGTCCGCCTGATATGACCAGTCCGAGCGCTGGGAATTTGAAATTTGAAATTTGAAATTTGAAATTCGCCAGTGGGCTAAGAAGATGGCCCTCAATATGGTTGACGGCAATTAAGGGTTTGTGATATTTAATTGCCAATTCTTTGGCTTTAGAAATTCCTACCTCGAGAGCTATTGCCAGTCCCGGCCCCTGCGTTACAGCGACAGCAGAGATATTAGGCATTAGGCACTGGGCACTAGTTAACGCTTTCTGAATAACAAAATCAATCCGGGCTTTATGTTCTCTTTGGGCAAGAGATGGAAGCACTCCACCGTATTGGGTGTGCAGCGAAGCTTGGGACCAAATGATATTCGATAGAATACTCAAATTATCCGTCACTGCCGCAGATGTCTCGTCACAGGACGTATCAATGGCTAGTATTTTTGTCATACAGTTCCCCAGGAAATTAATCGGTCATTATTATTTTGGCCACCTGCCTGCGCAGGCAGGTATGCAATTTTAACCCAAAGAATAACCGCCTCATCATGATAACTACGTATTATATCCTGAACTTTTTCGGCCCATTCAATAGCAATAACCGATTTGTCAGATAAGAATTTATTAACCTCTAACGTATTAAAATTGGCAGCACTGGTAATTCTCCATGCGTCTATATGAACAAGGCCCGGATATTCTAGAACTAAATTAAAAGTGGGGGAGACAATCTCGTCCTTGATGCCTAAGGCCTTAGCCACTCCCTTGGTAAATTGGGTCTTGCCGGCCCCCATGGGTCCTTCCAATGCAAAAATTATTGGCCTTTTACCTAAATAGGGTTCATATTTTTGCAGTAACTCTTTACCTATATTTTGGGTATTTTCTTCGCTACGGCTTAAAACTTCGTTTTTGTCCTGAAGCTTTATTTCACCCTGTCTTAAAACAATCGGATCATCCAGGGTGGTGTCGATAACGGTTGAAGGTTCATTGTGAGGCAGTTCTCCCACATCAATAATTAAATCTATTAACCCCCTTTGTTTGTCGGAAATATTTTCCAAAATATCTGAAATTTTGTAGGGTCTTTTTTGGTAACTCGCGTTAGCCGAAGTGGCGGTAATGGGAAGCCCAAAAGCCTTAATAATGTCCAGTACCAACTGGTAGTCGGGGATTCGAATTCCCAAAGTTCCGGTTTCTGATTCGATGCCGTTAGCTACCAGGTGTTTGCCCATAGAAACAATTGTCAGGGGGCCGGGTAAAAGGGTTTGATAAAGATTAAGAGCTGTTTGGTTTAAATTTACATATTTCTCGGCCATTTTTAAATCACTAACAGCAATGGAATAGGGTTTCCCGAATGGGCGTTTTTTATATCGGGCTAGCTTGTTAACAGCCTTTTGGTTGGTGGCGTCAACCCCTACGCCATAGGTGGTTTCCGTAGGATAAACAATTAGCCCGCCCCGGCCTAAAACAATTACGGCTTGGTCAACAATTTTCATATCGCGGTGCCCCGGAGAAAAACTGCCTGCCAAGGATGGTAATTGGAAACAAACTTTTGTTGAGTCAGAACCTGGCCGTTAAGAGTTACTTGATAGTTGAATTCTACTCTTGCCCCCCAAGCAGAAAAATCAACTTGTTTAATTTGACCCATGGGTAAAGTGGGATCATCTTGATAAAGATCGGGAGGGGGAGCTACTTGGTCTGAGACAACCGGCTTGGTCAAAGTTACTTTTCTGCCGTCGGGAGTGCCGTAAATTTCAAAAGACAAACTGAGATGTGCAGCATCAAAAGTTGACTGAATTAAAATATAGGCCGGGGTATTGTTTTTTATTTTCAAGTCAGCCAGGGGAGCATAAACAGTGGCGTCAAAACCCGGAGGTGAATCCTCCTCGTAATAACCTACCCGGTAAGCGTGGGCAATTCTTTCTACAATAGGCAGGCCGGCATTTAAAGCCGCTCGAAAAAGCGTGGTCGAGACCTGACAAACCCCGCCACCGTCTCCCAAAACAGTCCTGCCCTCCTTAATAATATACGCCTGTTCATAGCCGGTTAGAGAAGACACATCACCTAGAACGTCATTGAAAGAGAAAGTATCTCCGGGAGCGACGAGTATGCCCTTAAACTTAGATGCGGCCAATTTGATATTAAATACCCGGTTTTCAATCGAATGAGCGAATTTAGAATTGCCCCTGCCGATGAGTTCGGTAATGCCTAAATTATTAACGTCCTTGGTCTGAATCTTAGCCGGAGTGATCAAGAAGGGCACGTCGACGTTGACATTTTTAGTGTCCGACTCCTCCAGGATTTGCAGATCTTGGATGAGCATATTTTGCAGAATATCTTGTTTTACTGTAAGTCCATTTACGGAAGGCTGAAATTCAGTAACGCGATTATTGACAAAAGTAAAAACTGAATTTTGAGACACGCGGTTGAGACTGGTGGCGACATTGTTCACCAAGGTTGACAATTGTTCGGTGACGTAACCTTTGTCGGGGGAAAGGGTTTTGACCAGATCGGAAAAATTAAAAACAATGTCGGGAGAATCCGATTTTAGAGTTATAGTTTTTCCCAATAAGTTTTGTGCCCGGTTTTTTAATAAGGTAACTTTTTCATCTGTCAGAACCGTGCCCACATTGACAAATTGAAGTTGAATAGGATTTAAATTATTAAAAGTCAGGGACTGGCCAACCGTAGTTCTTAACTGTTCCATATCTACCGTTTTCCCCAACTTGCCCGGGCTAATTGCGACGGTATTCCCATTAAGGGTAATTGTCGGAGGTTGGGCTTCTTCCGAGACCTGGTCAATAATAACTGCTAAGTTAGTAGAAAGTTTATCCTCGTCAATACTTAGCAAGAGCCCAATCTTTTGTTTGACAAAGGGGGCTTTAATCCGGTGATAAAAATCGTAAAAGAGGTTTCCGGTGCGGTAAAGATGGTAAGCCCTCAAAATTGAGGCCGGGTAATTGTATTGAAAATCAATATCGCTTAGCTGAATTTCAAATTGCTGGTTGGGAGCGGAAAGGCTAATTTTATCCGGAGAATTTATTTTTTGGGTAAGAAGATTCTGTCCCTCCTCAATAGTTTTTCCACCAAGAGAAATGTTGTTTATGTAAATTCCGGGAAAGATTTTATTCCAGTAATATAAATTGTAAACTAAAAATAGTACCAGAATTGTGGCAAGAGGAAAAAGCAAAAAATTCAACTTTTTCATAATAGTATAATATTTACATATAAGAATATGATAGCATTAAATTGAATATAATTAGAGAATATGGACCCTAACCTTCCACCAGTTGTTCAAGTTAATCCGGTTGCAGTTCCTGCCTCGCCGGCAGGCGGGCCGGTACAAACACCGGCACCGGTAGTCCCGCCGCCAGCCAAAAAAGGATTTCCGGTAACCATTATTATTATCCTGATTGTCTTGATTTTAGGAGGAGGGTTAGCCTATTTTTTTGGAAAGGAACTACTGGGTAAGGTTACAGGTAATCAGACGGTAGAATTGACCTATTGGGGTCTGTGGGAGGATGATTCGACGATAAATTCTCTAATTTCCGACTATGAAGCCAAAAATCCGAATGTCAAAATTAAGTATGTCCGTCAATCACAACAGGATTATCGGGAACGTTTAACTAACGCTTTTGCCAAAGGTCAAGCCCCGGATATTTTTAGATTTCATAATAGCTGGGTGCCGATGTTCAAAGACTATTTGGACAGTATGCCGGCAACAGTTATGAATGCAGCTGAGTTTAGCCAAACGTATTATCCCGTTGCCAGTTCTGACCTCACCAGCGGAACGGGAATTGTTGGTATTCCTATGGAATATGACGGATTAACCCTGTTTATTAATGAGGATCTCTTCGCCAAAGCCGGAGCTACGCCCCCGATGACTTGGGATGAACTTAGAACTCTGGCTAAGGAATTAACAATAAAAGATGACCAGGGGACAATAACCCAGGCCGGAGTGGCATTAGGCCGAACCGAGAATGTTGATAACTGGCAGGATATCTTGGCGTTGATGATGATCCAGAACGGTGTGGATTTAAACAATCCCACCGGACAGTTGGCTGAAGATGCCCTAACGTATTTTACGGTTTTTTCTACAGTTGATGGTGTTTGGGATGCCACATTGCCGCCGTCGACGACGGCTTTTGCCTCGGGGAAACTGGCGATGTATTTTGCCCCCAGTTGGCGCGTGTTTGAAATCAAACAACAAAATCCGGATTTGAAATTTAG
>JBEKGU010000008.1:0-8197 GCA_050012635.1 Candidatus Microgenomates bacterium
TATACCTAACTTTTTGGCCCATTCAACCATGATATAAGCTTCGGTAAATTGTGAAGGTTCGTAGTGGGTTTTATGGACTTAGTTAAACCATTGTCTTGCCTTACCGTGAGTTCCTACATCGACACCGTCAATATCAGTTGTTACAATGATTTCCTTTTTCTTTAATCTATTAACAAAAACATCTATCTTTTTTACTAACAGTTTCTCCTCATTCGTAAACTCATTGATTTTTCTTTCTATACCCATTTTTATCTAAGAGCTGGATTTTAGCAAATAATTAATCAAATAAGAATAGCCTTAAATGTGACATCACTAAATCGATTTTAAGGCCTCAATAATTCAAAAGATGATTAACTGATCATCCCAAAAATACGGGATAAATAAATAAATAATAAAAAATGGGGGAGGGGGAATTACCCCCAAAAATCTATGGTTATTGTTCGGAATAGAATTCAGAGATATCCGACTGGCAAGAGGGTAATTTTAAATAGTAATTGCGATAAGAATCATAGAAGAAAATTAGAACAACATTGAGAACAACAACAAACACACTCTTCCACCGTTGAATATACTAGCGTCGCAAAAGTTACATTGTGCGACGTTATATACTTTCCCTTTTACGGCTCCGTTAACTAACCGGGGAGATATATCTCCACTCTTCCCGTAATTAGAAGGATTACCTGACAGTAGGTTGTCCTAAGGTGTCCCTTATCCCTCAGAATATTTATCCACAACGTCCTTTCACCAACTATATCATTGTGTATCAACAGTCATTCGGTTATTCTTCGTCTCCTGTCAGTGTCGCTAAATGTTTGCTACTCGTGAAAATTCTGATGTTTTTCCGTGAAACATTAACCTATAATTATAGGTTATTAATCTGAGGCTATTTCTCCTCCCCTCTCCCCTGCTTACCATGGGTGTACCTCTTACGGCCCACCCCAATGAGTTGCAAAGAACATTCCAATAAATACTAATATCCCTAATATTAAATATTCTCTGACTGTTTGCAAAAATAATCTCGTCTCTATCTTAGCTTGGCCTAGTCCCAGTAGTACATATGCCGCTACCGTCAAAAATAATGAACCCACTACAACCGTTGCCGGCCAAAAGTACAAACACACCGAAGATTCAGCCATAATTAATGACGAGATTACACTAAGGCGCATGATATCTTTCGCTAATGCAGTATCCAATGACGCGGACCAGTAACCCTGAAAAAATAACGGGAAGGAAACAAATAAAACCGCCGGAGAGAAAATGTATAAAGGCGCTCTTAGTGAATAAATTGCGTCGTAAATAAGGAAATATGTAAGAAGGGTGAGTACAAACCCAACTCCCCTGGCAGCCCGAAGCAAAGCAATCGTTCTAATGGCCGATACGGTATAAATATTACTGGTTAAACAAAGAACATAAATTCCAAGTCCATATATTATAAAAACGGGTACCCGGACTAAAATATTTGACGGCAGCAAAAACCAAAATATTCCCACTCCAAATGTAAAAAATGCAGGCAAGATCAAAGTAGTCAATGTCATATTCCTACCCAAACTTTCATAAAGCGACCAGACACTTAAAATAATCGCCGCCAGAGACAGGATGGAAATACCAATTAATCTCTGCTGGTTATCCAAAAAATTGAAAGCAGCAAACCCGAAGGTAAGCAAAACTGCAGAAATAAGAAATTTCCGTCGTTTGGACATACTATTCCACTACATCCAAATTGGAGTAAACCTTTTGGACATCATCCAGATCCTCGAGAATTTCCAATAAGGTTAAAGCCTTTTTGGCCGCTTCAGGCTGATTTAACACGATGTAAGTCCGGGGCTTCATAAATAATTCTGAACTTATAACTTCAGAACCTACCCCTTCGATTTTTTTCCGCATTTCACTTAAGGCTTCCGGAGCCACATAGGCTTCAATGCCGGTATCCGTCTCCTCAATATCCTCTATTCCCAAATCAATAAGCTTCAATATTTGTTCTTCAGGATTATCCGATTTCTTAATCAGGAAAAGACCTTTATTTTCAAAATTAAAAGACACCGATCCCGGACCCGTTAGGGACCCCCCCACTCTCTCCAACACGTTTTTTATTTCCTGAGAAGTACGATTTCTATTATCGGTAGCGGCCTGAATAATAATCGAAATTCCCGAGGGCCCGAAGCCCTCGTAGGTCACTTCGTCCAAGGCTGCTTCCCCGGTACCACTATTTATTGCCCTCTCGACATTACTTTTGGGCATATTATATTCACGGGCTTTATCCATCACCATCCTTAATTTATAATTAAAATTAGGGTCGGTTCCCCCACCCGTGCGCACGGCAATTACAATCTCTTTGGACATTTTAGAGTAGATTTTGCCTTTCTTGGAATCGTTAAGTTCCTTCTGACGATGAATTGTATCGTAGTGCGAATGACCTGACATAGCGCTCATTATACGCCCTTGACATAAGTTACAGCAACCCTATACTCAAAAAGTATAATTATGGATACGGACCTTGCCCACAAAGCAGTTTCCTTGGCCTTAAGCGGAAATTGGGAGGAAGCAATAAAAGTAAACCTCGACATAGTGAAAAACGACCCCCAGAATATCGATGCCTTAAACCGTCTGGGTAGAGCCTACGGCGAGCTGGGTGAAATCCAAAAAGCCCGCGGATATTCAATGAAAGTTCTTAAAATTGATCCCATAGACTCTATCGCCAATAAAGCATTAAACAAATGGAAAGAAATGAAACCAGGAAAATTTCACTCTCTCCCAAATCAATCTTCAGCCGAAGCCTTCCTCGAAGATCCCGGTAAAACCAAAATTGTTCCCTTGGTGCACTTAGGATCCCAAACAGTATTATCCGAACTTGATTCCGGAGATAAAATAAAATTAGATTGTCATTGTCACAGAATTGCCGTTACCACCGTGGATGGAAAATACATCGGCCGTCTTCCCGATGATCTTTCTGCCCGAATTAAAAAACTTGTTGCTCTAGAAAATAAATACGAAGCCTTAATTAAATCCATAGATCCCCAAAGCCAGGTTAAAATCTTTATCCGAGAAGTAGCCAAAGGCAAAAAAGCAGCCCAAATTATTTCTTTCCCAGGCGACAAACTGGAATATGTCTCCTTCACCTCCCCGGAGCTTGTGGAAAAATTCAATACCGCTTAACAAACTGTTCTCCCAAATCCATTTCAATATCAAATTTTCCGTCCGGAGAACCGATTTTCTCAGCACAATTAAACACAGATCCGAAAACAGATACCAAGGCCCTATCTTTTCCTGTGATAGTACAGTCCGTATCTGAACTATCTTCTTTGGTAACCGAAGATACTTTTGCCCCCAACACTTCAATTACCTTACCTACACTTTCAGCCACAGAATCATCAGATGAATAATTTTTGATCAGAATCATAACCTCCTTCTGGAAAAATAAATTGTCAGAAAATATTGAGGCGATACTGGTAGGAATATCCCCGGAAACCAAATATCCGTTTTCTCCATCAGTCAACCTGGCTGCTTTTAGAAATCCCGTATCTTCCAAGTTGATAGTGGTCTTCTTCAGGCTACTTACTCTCAAACTTAAAAGTGCCAGTTTAATTTTATCTCCCAATTTGAGACTGGATTTATAAGGGGTAACGATTGATTTAACCGCCTGCCAAAAGTTCCCCTGTACCAAACCTAATGCTGAATATGAAGCCCAAGCGCTAACCGGCATAAATAAATTTTTAATAACTGTTTCCCGCATAAGTTCCCCTGAGTAGTCTTCATTGATCCCCAATTGCCACAAACCCCGGGCTTTCCAACTTCCCAGTTGTCTGGAAGCTATTAATTGCGTCGATCCGGGTATAATAATCGTGGTAATTTCCTGATTCTGGTTATCGAAGTTGGTTACTTCTAAATTACCATCCTGATTCGCGATTATCAGATTAAAGTTGGATGAATATTTAAAGCAAGTAGAAACTTGAAAAGGTAAATACATAAGAAGAGCCAATGCTAACAGCAATACTAAAATTAACCATGGGTAACGCCGGGGTTCTTTTTTCTGCCTTTTTCTAAATTTATATCTGACCATTCCAGCATTTAATACATTGCCCGGGAGAGTCGCAAACTTTTTAATCTTTCGGCTACTTCTTCCCTGGGCTTCCCCATCGAAGAAAATATCGCCCGCACAATTGCCACAGATGCTTCAAATTCCGGCTGAACAATCTTATCTACCTTTAAAGTTTTTAACTTATCCACATCTTCATCCAAATGCGCACGGGAGATAATTTTTAAGTCCGGGGCCAAAGTTTGGACGGAAGCGATAACTGCCCTTTGCTCCAAGGCGTCAGGAATAGCAATCACCACTGCCTTTGCACTTTCGATATCTGCGGCCTGCAAAACTTCCCGCAGTGTCGGATCGCCATATATTACTCTTTGCCCACGCTTTTGTAATTTACGGGTAACTTCCTGATCGTAATCAATTACTACATAACTGATTTCGGCATTATCAAGTGCCCTGCCCACCCAGGCCCCTACCCTACCGTAACCACATAAAACAATGTGATTTTCAAGTGGGTGCGGGTCAGCATATAATTTTTTATCCCACCCCAATAACAATTTACTCCACCGGGAGTGATTTATTATCATATTTTTCAACTTTTGCCATGCCGGAACGGTACCTTTATACAAAAACGGAGCCGCCACCAAGGTAATTAAAGCCGTAGCAATTCCAACCGAAGAATCATAAACACTGATCAAATTTAAACCCCGGGCGATAGAAAACAAGATAAAAGCAAACTCCCCTATCTGAGCCAGGCCAACACTCACCGCCATCGTAGTTTTACCGTGATAACCTAAACTTAATGTCAAAATAAATACAGTCAGGAACTTAATAATAATTACTATAAAAGCCAGAAATATAATTAATAACCAATTTTGAAATATCGTCTCGGGACTGATTAAAAAACCCATCGATACAAAAAATAAAGCTGCAAAGAGGTCCCTCAGGGGTCTGGTTTCCGCAAATACGGCATGATTCTCTTGGCTCTCAGAAATTACTACGCCGGCTAAAAATGCACCCAAAGCGGCCGATATTCCCATCCAGGAAGCTGTTAAAGATACTCCCAGCGCCACTAACACTGCCGTTAAAACAAATAGTTCGCGGCTCTCGAACGAGGCAACAACATGCAGTAGCCTGGGGATAAGTATTCGTCCCAGAACAACAATAGCTCCTAATACCACAACTGATTTTAAAATCGAAATAAGCATTCCCTGAAGCATATTATTCCCGGCAAAAGCCAGTGCAGTAATCACGATAATGATAGGAATTGCAGCTAAATCCTGAATCAAGGACCAGCCAATCATAATTTCTCCATGGATGGTGTCTTTCTCTCCTCTCTCGGAAAGTAATTTAATAATTACTACCGTGGATGAAAATGAAAATCCGAGGGCCAAAATTAAAGAGGCGGTTGAAGAAAAATTAAAAAATAAAAGCAAAAAATAGCTAATCAGACTAACAATCACTATCTGAATTAAGGCTCCCCTGGTAGCCACCTTAAATACTTTACCTAATTTGGACCAGGAAAGCTCCAAACCTATGGAAAAAAGCAGCAAAATCACTCCAATATTGGCCAACTCACCCACATTGGTAATTAAGGACGGCAACAATAGTCTGGCAAAAATACCCGCCAACAGATAACCAATAAGAGGTTGTAAACGTAGGGACCTGGCTAAGATACCGCCCGTGAGAGCAGCAGCAATTAGAACCAGTATCTGAAGAAGCAGGTTGGACCCCATACAGATCTAAGTTTAGTTACTTTGAAGCTGGCTGTCCAGAACAGACTTAAGGTCATCTGGCAAATCAGATTTATAACTCACCAATTTGCCCGTTACCGGATGGATAAAAGATATTGTGGCAGCGTGTAAAAAAAGTCTGGGACACCATTCCCTATCACTGCGCGCGGTCTTCCGGCCGGCATAAAATTCATCCGCGGCAATCGGGTGGCCAATAAATTTCAAGTGGATCCTGATCTGATGCGTCCGGCCGGTTTTCGGTGACAGCTCAAGTAGAGAATACTCTTTTTCTTCATAATTCATACTTCTTAATACACTATATCGTGTTATGGCTTCTCTACCCCCAGGCAGTACCCCAAACCGGCGCCGGTTCCAGGGTAATCTTCCTACCGCTGCCTTTATCTCCCCTTCATTCAGGTCAAATTTACCATGAACCAAAGCTATATAAGTTTTTTTAACTTGTCTCTCCTTAAATTCTTTCTGTAATATTTCAAAAGCCTCTTTAGTTTTGGCTACTACCAAAATACCACTAGTTTCTTTATCCAATCTATGGACTATCCCACTTCGTAAACTATCGACATTTGATATTGGATACTCAAAATTGGATTTTAACCAGCCTTGAACTACCGGTTTGTCAGTAGTCGTACTGGCAGAATTAGTAATCCAACCTGAAGGTTTATTTAAAACTAAGATTGAGTTATCTTCGAAGATTATTTTTGGACTTTGCATCACTTTTCCCTTTTCACCTGACATTTGGCACAAAGGGTAGCCTCGGGATAAACCATTAGCCTTTCAGTATCAATCATTAAACCACAATCTTCACAAATACCATATTTACCAACCTTCACTCTGGTCAGAGCTTTTCTAATCTGAATAATTTGCCTATCTAGCTGGTTCTTGATAGCTGAGGTTCGCTCATGACCAAACTGCTCCGCCGCATCCGTATCCGGAGAAGCATTATCCATCACCCGCGAGGTATCCTTAAAAGGATCCTCATTTTCGATACTTTTCTTCCTTTTCATTAAAAGATGCAGCTGGGCAGACAAAAAATCCCCCACGGGTTTTAAAATAGTCGCCGGAAAAACCAAATTGGTTTTTTCACTATTTTCATCAGTATTCTTACTCATAATTTTGTTCTTGATAGATTATATGTTAACAGGAAAAAGATAAAAGATGCAATCGCCGACAGATACATTTCGTATTTCCCGGAGAAGGATAACACATATGGATAGATTCCCGCAATTACTCCCCTGACTAAAAAAAATAATCCGGCAGTGGTTAGCCCTGAAAAGCCAATTTTACCAGATTTATACCAAGTAAAATTATGATAATGTCCATCCAGAAAATAATAAATTCCGGTAACCATTGTGACTATTGTGAATCCTCCGAATGAAAACAAACTGGAATTCATTACCGAATCATTTAAAAGAACTAGAGCTAACCAAACTAAGAGGCTGCTAATACTCGCCTCAATCGTTTCATAAAACTTCAGGTGGAATCGATAAATTCCCAGTAGTAAACCTAAAGAGATTCCGACTAGCGATAGCCAGAACCAATACGAATAGATAAATTTCCAAGCCACAAAATAGAAAATCAGGAGTCCAAAAAGAACATAAAACCCTGTGGTGAAAATTTGCTGATTTGAGTAATCTTCCTTTAATTTTCTCCAAAATAGAAACAAGAATAACAAATATCCGAAAATATTTACAATTATTTGCGTAAGCATCAGATTGATATTATACCTCACCACGAGGTAAAATTATTGCTGTGTTAGAAACACCACATGTAATTGTAGCCGCAGCTATAGCTGTCAAAGTGGGCAGGCCCGAGTTGGCTCTCCCTTTAGCTTTAGCCAGCCACTTTATATTAGATATAGTTCCCCATTGGAACCCGCATATAAACCAGGAAGTGGAAAAATTCGGATCAGTTAGCAAAAGATCAACTGTAATAGTTGCTGTCGATTCGGCAATAGCTTTGTTAACCGGCAGCCTTATCGCTTATCACACACTGCCCAATTATGCCCTTGTGTTAACCGTCTTAGCGTGTTGTTTCTTAAGTGTTCTTCCCGACCTGGCTGAGGCACCTTATTTCTTCCTAAAAATGAGAAATAAACTGCTAGGCCGCTGGATTACTTCCCATCGAAACCTGCAAAACAATGCCCCTGCCTTTTGGGGAATATTAACTCAAGTTGCAATTGTTGGGGCCACGTTTTTGTGGTTATATTAGCCACTTACCATTTTTCTGAACTAATTTCTTGTCAAACCAGATTTCTCCTTTAATCCTTAAATCACAGATCATATCCCAATGCAAAGAGGAAATATTTTTGCTCAGAGTCTCTTTATAGCCCTTTCCTAAGGCAATGTGGATTGTTCCCCCTATCTTTTCGTCAAATAAAATATCTTTAGAAAAAGTTTTAATTTGATAATTGTTGCCAAAA
>JBEKGU010000009.1:0-7625 GCA_050012635.1 Candidatus Microgenomates bacterium
GACACCTTCTGGTTCGCTCCGATGGATAGCATAATCAGAGGTTATGAAGCCGTAATATGGCAGAAATATAAATTTAACCCTAAAGTTTTAGACATTGGTATTGGTGACGGCCGGTATGATGCCCTGGTTTTTAAGGGTAGGGTTGTTGATGTGGGGATTGATCCGGATAAGGATTCTCTTGTCAAGATAAAGAAAGTGAAACTTTTTAAGAAAATACTTTGTGAATCGGCAGAAAAGATGTCTTTTGAAAACAGTTCATTCAGTACCGTGGTCAGTAATAGCACCATTGAACATATTGATGAGGATATCGAAACGGTGAAGGAGATCTCCAGGGTTATTAAAAAGGGCGGTAAATTTCTTTTTACGGTCCCAACACCTGAATTTAATACCTATCTTAAAAAGTGTGGAATGACCGCTAAAAAAATTAATAAATTCAATAACCGGGCTTTCCATAAACATTTTCGAAATTTTGCAGAGTGGAAGAAAATATTAATCAGAAATTCTCTGCAAATTGATTATTACCGGTATTATTTTCCCATCGATATTTTTAGGACTTATATTCTTCTTTATAAAATATATACATTCGTGCCCTTCAGAAGAGAGCTGTGGTCATATCTACAGGATTCGCCAATTGGGAAGCTTTACCCCAAAAAATTAATTAGTTTTCTCATTTACGGATTGGTAAAAAGACAATTTGAAAATTCTATAGATAAAGAAGGCTGCCTGCTGTTCATTTCGGCGAAGAAAATATGAAAATCGCGCTGTTCTACAATCTTCCTGCCGGTGGGGCCAAAAGAACTGTTTACGAACAGGTAAAATATTTGTCTAAGGCCAACCAAATCGATTTATTTGAATTATCCTCAACTATGGAAGAATTCAAAGATATTAGACCGTATTGTCATAGAACGTATAGGTTTAGGTTTGAGTATCATAGGAACTACTTCCTAGATTTATTTAATCTAGTTAGGACCCATAAGCGAATTGCGGCTAAAATAAATGCCGGAAATTATGACGTGGCTTTGGTACATTCGGATGAATATTCGGGAGCGCCTTTCCTACTCCGCTTTTTAAAAATACCTAAGCTTTATTTTTGCCAGGAATACCTAAGAATCGGGTACGAGGAGGGTTTGGCTTTTAATGATCGAGTAGGATTATTAAAAAAAGTATATGAAACAATAACCCGGCAGATGAGGAAAACTGTGGACAAAAATAATGCCCGGGCAGCCACGGCCATTCTTACCAATTCCAGGTTTTCGCAGAATAATATTTTTAGGGCCTATTCCAGGCAAACTGTGGTTTGTCACTTGGGAGTGGACCACGCGGTATTCAAACCTATAAAAACTAAAAAATTAAATCAGGTGCTGTTTATTGGCAGCCCGACTAAAGTAAAAGGTTACAATTTAGCAGTCAAATCGCTTTCGCTTATTGAAGAGAATATTCGGCCAAGATTAATACTTCTTAATGCTTACTCTAAAGCAATTATAAATAATGATAGTGAGATGGCCAAAATATATTCCCAATCCATTGCCACGATGTGCCTAAGTTATAGAGAACCCTTTGGCTTATCAGCCATTGAATCAATGGCATGTGGAACTCCGGCCATAGCCGTGAATGAAGGTGGATATAAAGAAACTGTTCCTAAAGATTTTTTGCTTAAAAAAAGCCCTGTGAATATTGCTGACAAAATTATATCCCTAATAAAAAATCCGCAAACTGTAAGCACGAATTTTTCCTGGGATAAGCATAATCAGGTTATTGAAGGCCAATTGCAAAAACTTAGCCAGCCTAAAATATTGATTAGCGGCCAGGATTCAGGGGGAATGGGCGGATCGGAAAAATTTCTGCTGGATTTAGCAGATGAACTCAAAAACAAAAATAATGAGGTTGAATTTTTAACTGTTAATAATTCAAAATTTAGTACCGTATTAAGAAAAGCCGGCTATCAGCCTTTTACGATTCCCGTTCGTATGGATATTTTAGGTTGGTGGAAAGGCTTAATCAAATTTATTATATTTCTTCCCGCTTCTTTAACGAATAATTATTTTATATTAAGAAAATATAAAGAAGATAGACCGGCAAAGATTATTATTTCGGGATTCAGCGATAAATTAATACTTAGCCCCGTCGCTAAACTGTTGGGTTATAAGGTTATTTGGATTGAATATGCCCCCTTAAAACCAGTTTTCTCCAGAAATTTAGGTATCCCCAAAATACTCTATCGATATACATTGTGTTTTGCCGACAAGGTAGTTTGTCCGACCAGGAATACATACAAAAGTTTAATAGAAGAAAGTATTTTTGACCGGAGAAAATTACAAATAATTCCGGTGGGAATTAAAATTATAGACGTTCGTTCAAGGAACAAAAGCAGTAAAAAACGAATGGTTGTGGGTATGGTGTCGAGGATTGAAGAGGGTAAAGGTCAGGATACCCTTATAGAGGCGGCAAAAATTCTTAGGGATAAAACCCCTAATTTGCAGATATTTATAATCGGAGAGGGAGAGAAAAAATTACTAATCGACTTAATTTCTAAATACCAATTGCAAAAAGTGGTGAAACTAGTCGGATACCAAGAAAATGTTTATGATTTAATGAAAAATTTTGACGTTTGTGTTTTTCCTACTCGATGGCCTTTGGAAGGCTTTGGGTTAGTGTGCTTAGAAGCGATGATGCTTAAAATCCCTTTAGTTGCCAGTAACTTTGGTCCTGTACCTGAAGTGGTGGGTGATTGTGCTGTGTTAGTCTCCCCGAAACCGCGAGCTCTGGCGCAGGGAATACTAAAAATAGTTAATAATCCTAAGTTGGCATCGTCTCTAGTGGTAAAAGGCTACCGGAGAGTTAATAAATATTTTAATATAGAGGAGGTAGCCGGGGCGTATGAAAAAATTTAATTACCTGATCTTACTACTTATAGTTTTGGCAGGGGCCTTTTTGCGGGTATATAAAATCAGCCAGGCTCTAAATTTTTCCGGTGAGCTGGGAGATAACCTGTGGCAGGTGCGGACTCTAATTGTTAATCACGAATTTCCGCTTTATGGCCCGCCAACCTCTCACCCTTGGCTGTTTTTCTCTCCGTTTTATTACTGGCTGCTAATTCCGGTAGAAAAGCTGGCTAATTACAATCCTCTGGGGGCGGTCTATTTAGGAGAATTCTTAGGAATCGGACTGATTTTGGTTAATTTCCTGACGATTAAAGAATTATTTAGTAACAGTGTGGCTTTGGTATCCAGTTTTTTTATGGCCATTTCACCTTTGTGGATAAGTTTTTCCCGGGATGCGCGGTTTTATTTTTGGACCGTCTTATTCTTTTATCCCCTATTTTATCTCCTGGTTAAAACCGTTAAAGAGAAGAAAAATTACTATTTGCTTACCGGTTTAATTTTAGGATTAATGTTAGGCTTCCATTACAGCCCTGTCATATTTTTCCCGGTTTTGGTTATTTATTTTTGGCTATTTAGAAAGGCTGTTAAAGTTAGAAAATTAGTAAACTTTTTGGTAGGTATTATATTTACTTTTATTCCGCTTTTGATTTATGACTCCCGCCAGAAATTTACTATGTTTAAAAATCTGGCTTTGTGGTTTCCCTATCGGATAGCCGGTTTTTTAGGGCTCTATCCTAAAAATCAGTTAGATGTGGGAAGTGTGGCCACCAGTTTGCAATCCCTGGTTCAGATGGTCGATTCATCTTTTGTGCAAAGTAGTCCCGCCTGGATATTTTTGACTATTTTATTTTTTGTGGCTCTGACTGCTATTTATTTCAGGAACAGTCGCGATCCCCGATATGTAATCCTGTTTTTTACAGTTATATTTGCGGTTCTTGCCTCAGTAATTCATGGCGATAGCCCGATTCATTATTTCTTGCCAATATTTCCAGTGCCCATAATTCTCGGAGCAGTTGCGTTTAATACCCTCAACCGGAGACGGGGTGGAATGGCGTTTCAGGTAATACTGGTGGTTTTATTAACAACAGGTAGCGGACTGGCCTTTCGTAATCAAATGGCCCGGGTCGCAGCGGATAAAACCAGTCTTAATCCTCAATACGTGCCTTATACTACTCAGCTCGCGGTTGCCAAATCCATAGTCCAGGATGCCCGGGGGCAAGCTTATTCTATAAGAAGAGTGGGTCCGGATGATTATTTTCCATGGGATTATTCTCAGAATTATCGGTATTTGTTGTGGTATTTTGGCAATAAACCTCAAGACGGACAGAAAATCCAATATACCATTATAGAGGATTGGAGTCGGATCCCTAAGTTTAACGGTCGAACTATTATGTTCCTGGTCAACGATATAATGATTATTAAATCTTAATGCTATCAGTTGTAATTTTAACTAAGAATGAAGAGAAGAATATCAGAAAACTTCTGGGAAGTCTGTCCCCGGCTGACGAAATTATAGTTGTCGACGATAATTCAACCGATAAAACAACCTATATTGTAGATCAACTCTCACACACCGGGTGTGTGAAGGCTAAAGTTTTTACACGAAGCTTGCACGAGGACTTTGCCGCCCAGAGAAATTATGGTTTAGAGAAAGCTCATGGAGATTGGGTTTTATTTATTGATGCTGATGAAGAGGTAAGTAAACCGTTAATGAATGAAATAATTCAACTGGTCAATAATTCATTATTAAAAACTGAGGGCTATTATGTGTTAAGACAAGATTACCTATGGGGTAGAACACTGATCGGGACGGAAGCCGGCAGAACTAAATTATTGCGGTTAATTAAAAAGGGTAAGGGTAAGTGGGTGAGGAGAGTACATGAATATCTAATTGCACCCGGAAACACAACTACCCTAAAGAACCGTTTAATTCATTACCCACATCAAACCCTGAGTGAGTTTCTGGCAAGTATTAATTACTATTCAACCATCCATGCTCAGGAGAATCAGAGTGAGCATAAAAAATCCACCCTTTTTAAAATTATGTTTTACCCGCTCCTTAAGTTTATAAATAATTATATAATTCTCGGGGGATACCAGGACGATGGTCAGGGCTTTGTTGTATCTTTAATGATGAGTCTGCATTCATTTTTATCTTGGAGCAAATTATGGCTAATGCAATAATTTTTCTATATCTGGTTATTTTTCCTTTTGGCCAATTATTTAGGATCAATTTAAGTATTTTCCATTTGGCGATTACTTTTCAACCCATAGATGCCGTCTCTTTAATAGCTTTATCCTATGCAATAATACAGAGAAACAGGTTACCACGTTACTTTAGGTACATATTCTATTTTTTAATTTCTTCACTATTTTCCTATCTGCTTTTTTCAGTTTTTTATCCCTCCAAGTTGTTGTTACTCGGTTTACTCTATTTTTTTAGACTAGTAGCCAATTTGGGATTCGTTCCCTTTGTTTTAAATAATTTTAAGGACGAGAAAAAAAGATTGGGAATCTTAAACTCTTTGCTGGCTGTTATCGTCGTTGTGAGTATTTTTGGCTGGATGCAGTATTTTTTGTTACCTGATTTTCGACCCTTTAAAATTTTCGGGTGGGATGACCATTTATTTAGATTAATTGGCACCTTTTTAGATCCTACCTATATTGGTCTGATTTTGGTCTTTGGAGTAAACATGGCACTGGTAAAGTATCAAGAAAGCAGAAAGAAAAAGTTATTGATTTTTGTGCTATTTTTTTTAATTACAATCGCCTTCACTTATTCCCGGGCCAGTTATTTAGCCCTTGCGGGAAGTTTGACTCTTTATGCGTTTTGGCAGAAAAAATATTTGCTTCCTTCATTAGCAGTAATTATTTTTGCGGTTACCGTTGTTTTATTACCCCGGCCGTCCAGTGAGGGAGTGCAGTTGGAAAGAACAAACAGCATTTATGGCAGGTTTAGGAGTTACTCCGAGGGTCTAGCAATTTTCGCACACAACCCCGTTTTTGGGGTGGGTTTTAATAATTATTGCTATGCCCGGCAAATTTATTTAAAAACGAATGATTTGTTTTCCCATGCTTGCTCAGGGTCCGATTCTAGCTTGTTAAACATTCTGGTAACGACAGGGGTGGTAGGATTTTCTATATTTATAGGATTACTGATATCCATTTACAAACGGGTAAAGCCGGATAAGTATGGAATAATTTTTATCATCTGTTCAGCAGCGCTTTTTGTCCATTCATTTTTCTCCAATAGCTTGTTTTACACCTGGATATTAAGCTTCATGGCAATATCAATGGGGTTAATCAGTCGGAGTAATGAAGGGTGATGCTTTTGGTGGTTTGGTTCCCGGCTTGGTCCGTTACCGAAAAGTTAAGGACATTATCCCCGGTCGAAAGGGTATATTGATATGAGAAAGTCCCGTCATCATTTAATCTGATTAATCTGTCGTTAACTGTCGCATTTGATCCGGGTTTAGTTGTACCGATTAAGGTGACGGTTTGTTGTTTTGTGCCGTAAAAAGAGGCACCGTCCTGGGGAGAAGAAATATCCAGTTTGGGAACTTCATTATCAAATGTCACTGTATAGGTATCAGTTGGTTGGCTGACGTTACCCGCCTGGTCCTTAACTGTGGCAAAAATTTTGTTATCACCTTTATTTAAAGATACTGTAAAGACAAAATTACCATTATTATCGGCTGTAGTGCTCGTAATATTATCATTAAGGGATAACATAACGGTTGCTCCGGGCTCACAAGTGCCCGATATTTGTAAATTTTGCTGGTTAGTGGCTTGGGGTAAATTAACTATATTGGCAGGCCCAGGAGGGGTGGTATCTTTAACTTGAGTAGTGACATTCCCTGATTTCAAACCGGAAAAAAAGGTGGCAATATTGGCAGAAAGAGAGATGCCGTAGAAGAACAGTCCCGCAATAACCGCCAAGGTGATAACAATAAAAATAATTGCCCGGCGGGTATTCTTTTTCTCTTCAATACTAGTTAGCCTGGAATAACGATATGCCATGAGCCGAGGGCGAGATTCGAACTCGCGACTTGCGGTTTACGAAACCGCTACTCTACCAGCTGAGTTACCTCGGCTTGAGAGCGGGTAAGGGGAGTCGGACCCCTATTTATACCTTGGGAAGGTATCGTTAAGCCGTTTAACTATACCCGCAAACACACCCTAGCGGGTTTAATTATATCAATCCCGACCTAACTTTACTACCTGACTAGCGAGGTAGAACCAGAATATTACCCGAATAAATTAAATTGGGATGAACCAATTTGTTTTCACGAGCTATTTCCACCCATTTAAAACCATCTCCGTACGCCCTGACTGCAATTTTCCAAAGACAATCTCCCTTAACTACTTGATATGTGGCTCCGGTAATTGCCTCTGAGTTGGTACCCACATTAAATTTGGATACCGGCTGAGCAGTAACGGTAGAAGCGGATGTGGCAGCTTTGGCTTGAACGGTTGGTAAAGACAAAACCTGGCCAACTTTAATCGTCGACGGATTTTTAAGATTATTAGTTTGAGCTATGTCTGTCCAATTGTAACCTGAACCATAGGTTTTTTGGGCGATAGACCATAGATTATCCCCCTTTGCGACTGTGTAAGATGTTCCTGGGACGGTTTGATTTTCCTCGTTTGTAACCTGATTGCCGGTATTGTTTTCCGGAAGTTGGCCGGTGGTTGTGGCGCCCTTACCTTTAAAATAATTAACAACTAAAACTCCAACAACAA
>JBEKGU010000010.1:0-7447 GCA_050012635.1 Candidatus Microgenomates bacterium
CATCGGCCCCCAAAAATCTACCGTGGGATGGCCTCCTACTACTCTTTTCCCTTTCTCAACTAAAACTAGCTGGCCCGTCATTTTAAAATGAAAACCCAGGTTTAGTTTTTCGCCAAAACTAATGAGGAGCACTTTCCCCAACCTTTCTATCCCCTCAACTTTTTTATTTACTAAACTAGTTAAATCGCTCTTCACTATTTTGGGACTTAAAACTTCAACACCCAGTAACTTCTGTCCCACTAGGGTTTTTTGCAGTTGTAATTTAACGGTTTCTATTTCCGGTAACTCAGGCATTTTTGATATACTCCTTCATTTTTCTAACAAAGATTTCTTTCGAAAATTTGCGGGCTTGGATAAGCAGATCCGCCTTATTCCAGTGGATTTTATCTATTCTATTAATGGCTTGTTTTAGGGTAGATATATTAACTTCGTTCACAAAAGTACCAGTAATCCCTTCAATCACTGTTTCCCTAAAACCTCCCCCATTAAAGGCGATAACCGGAGTTCCTGCTGCCATTGCTTCAACTACCGTCATCCCAAAATCTTCCTCTTTGGCCAGCGCTATAAATCCTTTGGCCTTGGCATAAAGTTGGTAAAGTTCTTCATCACTGACTCTCCCCACTTTGCTGCCCTCCCCAACTATTTTTAGGTTAAAGCCTATGCTTTGGGAAGCTACTACAGCTTCTTTTATCCCCTTAGCTCCTACAAATCGGGAGGCTATCAAAAAGAAATTCTCTTTTTTAACATTCTTAGTCTGAGAAATGATATTCTCTACATCACAGGGAGGGTAAATCACAGTAGCATCTTTTCTATAGAACTTGGCAATTCTGGCCTTAACTTCCTCTGAATTGGCTATCCAATGATTTATCGGCTGGGCAGCATTAAAATCATAAATTCTCAAAAAATGGTTAACGATAGCCGCATATACCTTAACCGGCCAGTATTTCTGCCATTCCATACTGGTTTCATAGCCGTATAAGTATCTGGGTGGGGTATGACAGTAACAGATTATCTTCTTGGCTTTAAATCCCCGGGTTATATACCAAGAGGCGCTAGTTATGACTAAATCATATTTAGATAAATCAAAACTTCGCCAGATACTAGGGGCCAGAAATCTGAGGGGGCTATAGAACTTGCCTATTTTAAGCAGCGGAGCCAACCGGCTTTCGATTATCTTCTTACCCCTGAACTGTTTTTCAGCAGTGGAATTTTTAACACAAAAAGCAGTATATATTGGAGCCTGGGGATACATTTCTGTTAGGGTCTTAAGCACCCTCTCTGCTCCCCCATATTCGTTTAGATAGTCATGAACTAAAGCGATCTTCATACTCTGTGTATTATGTATTAAGTATTATGAATTAAGTATTCAACTATTAATATTAAAGGCTCCTTTTATAATACCGTTAATCAATTTATGGGCAATTACACTTTGTTCCCACATTTCATTAAAGGATTTTAATGTTAAATAATGGATATCTTTTGCAACGATAATCTGATTTTGGATCTCGGTTAAAGATCCTTGCGCCATATAATAAAATTTGACCTTATCTTTTGGCCCCCGGCGACTAAATCCCTCAGCAATATTGCTTGTGATAGATATTGCAGCTCTTCTCATTTGGTCAATCAAGGAGTAAGTTTCCTTGGCAGGAAAATCATCCGTAGCTTTGTAAATAAGCAGAACTAATTTATGGCCTTCCTGCCAGGCAACCAGGTCCTTAAAAGTTGTTATTTTTGAATTGTTATACATAATTCATACTTCATAATTCACTATTCACAGCAATATCATCTGTTTTGAATCATCAATCTCTTTCCCAACTTTCTTTACCCTTTCGGTTAGGGTCTTAAAACCATATTCAGCAAATAAATTCAACACTTTGGGACTATCTAATTTCCACCCACTTGCTTTATCCAAATCAAATTTAATCGGCACATCTTTTACTATTGTAGCTAATTTCAAAGACATTAGGGCAGAATCTTTGCCTTTTTCTAACTTTTCTCTAGTGGCAGGAGGTATGTCAGACAGATTTTTATAAATATTCCCCAGTGATTTATATTTGGTTATCAGATTAATTGCAGTTTTAGGCCCAATTCCCGGAACACCAGGATAGTTATCGGAGGGATCTCCCACTAGGGCTTTATAATCAGGAATTAGCTTCGGAGTTATTCCCAATCTTTGGACAGTTTCGGGAACCCCAAAAAGTTTGGAATTAGATAAGCCTAAAATGGGCATATAGATTTTGATTTTATCATTCACTAATTGAAGTATGTCCCTATCCCCCGTAACAATTACGACTTCCTCAACCTTAGCTTCACTCGCAATCGTTCCAATAACATCATCCGCTTCAAATCCGGGTTTAGAAAAAATGGGGATTTTAAAGGCCTCCATCACATCTTTAGCCTTGCCTATTTGACTGGACAGTTCATTAGCCATCGGAGGTCTTTGGATTTGGTAATCTGCAAACATTTTATTTCTAAAAGTGGGGGCTTTTTCATCCATGCAAAAAACAATATGACTAGGTTCTAGATCTTGGATGACCCGCAGAAGCATAGACACCACACCATAGACAGCATTAATGGGCTCCCCGCGTGGTGTAGTTAACGGTGGTAAGGCATGGAAGGCACGGTGGAGTATGGCGTGTCCGTCAAAGATGACTAATTTATTCATCGAGGTTTAACTTCTCTTTCCCACTAATTTTTCAAATTCCTCTTTGTCTAGAGTTTCTTTTTCAAGTAGCACAGCAACTACTTTATCCAGCTCTTTTTTATGTGAAGAAATAATCGCCTCCGCACTCCTGTAACAACCATCAATAATTTTTTTAATTTCATTATCCACCTTTTCCTGCATCGCCGGAGAAATGGAGGGTCCCTCATACCATTCCATATTCCCAAATTCTCCAAATTCACTGTTGGCTCCGAAGTTAATCGGTCCCAGAGCGCTCATACCAAAATCCACCACCATTGCCTTGGCATAGCGGGTAGCGTTTTTAATATCGTTGGCGGCTCCGGCCGTCATTTCTTTAAAAACAATTTCTTCAGCCGCCCGGCCACCCATCATGGCGGTAATAGCCTGGAGTAGCTTGGTCTTAGTCTCGTGAGACCTCTCGGACACCGGGGAAATTTCTGTCTGACCCAAGCTCATGCCCCTAGCCACAATAGAAATTCTTTGCACCGGATCAGCCTGGGGTAAATAATTAGCCGCAATGGCATGGCCCGCTTCATGATATGCCGTAATCTTTTTATCTTCATCAGACTGGACCCGCCTTTTTGCCGGTCCTAATTTAACTTTAGTAGCTGCTTCGTTAATATTCTCCATGGCAATCTGGGATTTATTTTCGCCGGCAGCAGAGATGGCCGCTTCATTTAACATATTCTCCAAATCCGCTCCGGAAAAGCCAACGGTCCTATCAGCCACTCTATTCCAATCAATTTTGGGAGAAAACTTTTTGCCTTGGGCATGGATTTTTAATATGGCTGCTCTACCCTCTTTATCCGGCATATCCAAAGTTACCCGACGGTCAAATCTGCCCGGCCGCAGCAGCGCCGGATCCAAAAGATCGCCTCTATTAGTAGCCGCAATTACCATGACATTATCATTAGGCGTAAAACCATCCATTTCCACTAAAATCTGATTTAAAGTTTGCTCCCGCTCATCATGTCCCCCCATCATCCCCCGGCCCCTTTGCCTACCAATGGCATCAATTTCATCAATAAAAATAATAGAGGGGGCTGAGGTTTTGGCTTGGCCGAATAAATCTCTGACCCGGGATGCTCCCACACCCACCAACATCTCCATAAATTCAGATCCCGCCATACTAAAAAAGGGTACTCCGGCCTCCCCGGCAACGGCTTTCGCCAGCAGGGTTTTCCCAACTCCAGCCGGACCAAATAGGAGTACCCCTTTGGGCGTCCGGGCACCGATCTTTCTGTATTTAGCCGGGTTTTTCAAAAAGTCAACCACTTCCATTAATTCTTTTTTAGCATCATCAACTCCGGCCACATCGGCAAAAGTAATCGGCTCTCGGCCTTTGGCAAAAATCTTAGCCCTACTCCTGCCAAAGGAAAATATATCCTGGGCTCCCCGGTTCTGAGCCCGGATTATAAAATAGAAAAGCCCAGCCATGAGGAGAAGGGGTAAGACTACCCCCAATACATCCCCAATGGCCTTAGTCACACTCTGGTCGGCAATTGTATAACTGACAGTAGCGGGATCAATTTTGTATTTATCCAGTAAATCGGTAAAGCTCTCCGTTGTTTCCATGGTAGTATCTTTAGTCGAACCGTTTTTGTAAGTTAATACCAACTTGGAACTTTGCACTGACACACTGGTGACTTTTTGGGCCTTGATATCATTCATAGCCACAGATAAATCTTCTTGGGAACTATTTTGGCTCGTGGTATACAGGGAAATCAGTAGTGGAATTACAAAAATAACAATAAACACCCCCAGAAGGATGTTCCTGAGGTTAATTTTTAGTTTAAATTGAATTTGTTTCTTGGCTTTTGGTTTCATTAATGCCCAATTATATCACTTTAGCTTTAATGGATTTTACTTCCCGGGGCAATTTCCTGATCAGGGGCTAAGAGCACACACTGAATTTCATCATTACTTTCGGCTGCCAAGAGCATTCCCTGACTGGCAACCCCTTTGATAATTTTAGTTTCCAAGTTAGCCAAATAAACTATATTCTTGCCTACCAATGTTTCCGGTTCATACCAAGGTTTAATGCCTGAGATAATCATCTTTTCCCCCAATTCCCCCACATCCAGAGTTAATTTTATAAGTTTATCTGTGCCTTCTACCGCTTCTGCATTTTTAATCTGTGCGATTCTGAGATCTAATTTGGCAAAATCAGCATATTTTATGGGGTCCATATCACAAGTTATTTTATCAAATCGTTGATCTTTGTTCTTTCCCTGACTTTCTCCATCACTTCCTGAACGGTTTTTCTGGCTCTTTTTGTACCCTCAATTAAAATTTCTTTAGCTTCACCTGGCCTATCTTCATAATATTTCCTTTTTTCCCGAATCGGCACTAAAAAATTATTCAGGGCAATAAAAAGCTTTTCTTTTACCTCAATATCTCCAACTGTGCCTTTTTGGTACCTATCTTTTAAATCCTGAACTTCCGCTTTATCCGGATTGAAAGCATCATGATAAATAAAAACCGGGTTACCTTCAACCTTCCCCGGATCGGTCGGATGAATCCGATTGGGATCGGTATAAATACTCATCACTTTTTTCTTTAACGTTTCTTCATCATCTGAAAGAAGTATCGCATTCCCACCGCTTTTACTCATCTTTAACTTGCCATCAGTTCCCACCAGCCTGGCTACCCTACCCACTTTTGCCTCAGGTATCACAAACGTTTCACCATAGGTGGCATTGAAGGTCCTGGCGATTTCCCTGGTCTGTTCAATCACCGGCAACTGGTCCTCACCAACCGGCACCAGATTAGCATTAAAAGCCAAGATGTCGGCAGCCTGGAGAATAGGGTACGAAATAAAAGCCACGGAGGGATCAAGTTTTTTGTATTTTATTTCGTCCTTGACCGTGGGATTTCGGACCAGCCGGGAATTCGTCACCATAGTTAAAAATAGGGTGTAAAGCTCATAGATTTCCGGAATTCCGGATTCCAGAAATATGGTAGCTACTTTTGAATCCAGCCCAACGGCCAAATTATCCAGAAAAACATTATAAACGCTGTCATTAATTTTGTCCGGTTCCTTAAAATTACCGGCATAGGCATGGACATTGGCTAATAGGATATAAGTTTCGTAGGTATGTTGCAGCTTTACCCTATTCTCCAGCGCCCCCACATAATGGCCAATATGCAACCTCCCCGTCGGGGTATCTCCAGTTAAAATGCGTTTCTTAGTTTTGTCTCTCATTTTTCTAGTTTATCATACCTATTTACCATGTGCTGTTTGCCTTTTAAAAAGTAAAATGGAGCGTCTTCTATATCGTCACCGCAATATACTGCCGTATATATTTCCGGACTAGTAATAACTTCCCCCAAGTAAACAATGTCCACTTTGTCGGATCCAAGAATGGGTACTCCATGGTGGGGAAATAACCTTGTCTTCCTATGTATTGGGTGGAATGAGTATCTATCCGGCTTGACTGTGGTAGAAATATACAGGGATCCCTGGAAACGAGATCCGACTACATCCAGATTTTTCTTAGCTTTTTGAATAGCTAAATATTTAATTGCCAATTCTTTCGCTGCATCTTTAATATAGTGCGCGAATTCTTTTTCGAAATTCGTCAAATTTTGAGAATTATCTCCAAATCCAAAAACGACTAACAAATCTTCAAATGAAACCTTATTAATAATTGGCAAGCTTCGCATCATCACGGGAACAAAATGCTCAATTTCATTAGTCTCTATATAGTTTTCCTCTTTTTGGCATAATTTTAAAAATTTCCCCTTGTTTTCTACCAAATCCAGGAAATCTATAAATTTGATTAATTTCTCTGCTTCGATCAACCTAGTAAAATATTCGCACCGGTTCTGATAGACCTCAAGTTCTTTTTGACTCGCACCAAATAAATTTTTGTAAGAATTTCCTTCAGTTAAAATGGTGAATGTAACTCCAGGCGAGTATATTTGCTTAACAGTTTCGTTAATATCCATTAACCTCTGAAAACAGGCTAATTCACCCAAATCCGGCGTTCGCCTTAGCGTTTCTACGGGATTATGGCACTTGAAGGGAAATCCTTGATATACAAACTTTATTGGTTCACCCCTCTGAATAAACTTCGAGATTTCATCCTTGTATTCTTTTTGTACACTACTCAATATTATCCCGTCACCTCTTCTTATGGTTGCATCCATCAGCAAATCAAAAATCTGATCTTGCATGGCCCCCGCCGTACGGGAGACCGGAAATAAGGTCACAGGATACTTAGCAAGTGCATTAAGAGTTGGAATTCTCTTTATATTAACGCCATTTATTTCTAATAATTTATTAAATTCCATACCAAACATACCCCTGGACTTTATGAGTCTCGGGGGCTCCTTTCCTTAAAATATTTTCATTATCTTTTCCCATATTTTCCATAAAAAAAGCCCTTGCAAAACCACCAAAATTTGATGATTTTACAAGGGCCTTCAACAGGCGGTACCACCTCGTATTGTACTTATTCTTGACGAGCTCCGTCTTTCGACTCCGCTCAGGACGACACTCGTTGCTGACTGTTTACGGTTTCGCCTCCGTAGGTTATTTAGACCTCAGCTCACCGGTTCCATCCCTCCGGTTCAAAGCTTTTATTAGACTAGGGGATATTATAACTACCCCAGTTTTGAAACGCAAGTTCTACCCCATTCTGAAGCTAAAAGGAAGAAAATATCTATGTAGCTAATTTAGCTTCAAAAGACGACGTCTTTTGAAGCTATTTTTGGTGCAAATTGAGTGGTAGGAGTGGGATTCGAACCCACGACCGCCGA
>JBEKGU010000011.1:0-7204 GCA_050012635.1 Candidatus Microgenomates bacterium
GTTTAAGGCTCTTAACCAAAGTCATTAAATTTTCAAACAGCTGGCTGGTCTTCTCCAGTGTACTTTTCTCTTCTTCAGTAATAGCGGTTTCTTTCTTTCTTAACTCCAATTCAATTTCAGAAATAGCCAGAGATGCCTGTTCTCCGTCTTTAATCTTTAAACCAACTTTATCTTTGGCTTCTTTAGATTCAGTTTCAAGTGCTTGTTTCCTTTCGGCAAAGCCATTGTTAATTTCTTGGGTTCTTTCATCACAGGCCTTTTGTAAAAGTTTTACGGCTTCCTTCCTTTTAGCCTCATCAACATCAATAACCAAATAACGGGCAAAATAAATAACCTGCTCAACAGCCCGGGGAGGAACACCTAAGACTAAAGAAATTTTGGAAGGGGCTCCTTTGAAAAACCAAACGTGGGCAACAGATGTGGCTAAATTGATGTGTCCCATCCGCTCGCGTCTCACCCGACTTTGGGTAACTTCCACGCCACATTTGTCACAAACCACACCTTTATATCTGATTCTTTTATATTTACCACAGTAACACTCCCAGTCTTTAGTCGGACCAAAAATTCTTTCGTCAAAAAGTCCGTCCTTTTCGGGTTTAAGAGTCCGGTAATTAATGGTCTCAGGTTTCGTTACTTCCCCATGCGACCACTTCCGAATGTCATCGGGACTGGCAAGAGTAATACTCAAACTTTTAAAATCAGCCAGTATTTTTAAATCAGATAATGGATCCATGTTGTTCTCCTTCTGTTGCGACTATCTCAGCCCCGGCAGCCGTGGCCAATTCGGTGGCGGTTTTTTCTACCTTGATTTCCTCTTCAGTGTCGCTGACAACTATGGCTCCTTTAGCCTCAATTGACAATCCCAACGAGTTCAGCTCGCGAACCAAAACTTTAAAGGATTCCGGAACTGTGGCTTCAGGAATATCAACGCCTTTGACAATGGCTTCAAAAGCCTTTGCCCGCCCCACTACATCATCGGATTTAATAGTTAACATTTCCTGCAAAACATAGGCAGCTCTATGGGCTTCAAGACCCCAAACTTCCATTTCTCCCATTCTTTGACCACCCATTTGGGCTTTACCACCAAGAGGCTGTTGCGTAACTAAAGAATAAGGACCCGTACTTCTGGCGTGGGTTTTGTCCTCGACCATGTGGATCAATTTCATAATATAACCAATTCCCACAACCGTATCTTCCTTAAAAGGTTCCCCCGTCTTACCATCATGGAGTCTGGTTTTCCCATTGACCGGCAAATTAACTTTCTTAAGTTCTTCGGCAATAATACTATCGCTAACCCGGTCAAAAACCGGCAAAGCTGCTTTTTCGCCTTTTTTGGATAAGGCCCAACCCAGATGACATTCCAAAAGTTGGCCTAAGTTCATACGGGCCAAAACTGAAAGAGGAGAAATAACAATATCGATGGGAGTTCCATCTTCCATATAGGGCATATCGGATACCGGCATAATCTTAGAAATAACACCCTTATTTCCATGCCTTCCGGCAACCTTGTCTCCAACAGTCACTTTTCTAATTTGGGCAACTCGGACAATTACTTTTTTGATGATGCCCGGTCCTAACTCATCCCCCCTATCTTTATCTAAAATATTTACCGATACCACAATCCCTCTTTCTCCATGAGGGATTCTTAAAGAGGTATCTCTAACTTCCCGGGCTTTCTCCCCAAAAATAGCCCGAAGCAGCCTCTCTTCTGAAGTCAATTCGGTTTCACCTTTAGGCGCAATTTTACCAACCAAAATATCATTAGGGCCAACTTCAGCGCCAATAACCACAATTCCACCTTCATCCAAATTAGCCAGCTCCATTTCGGCCACATTGGGAATATCTTTAGTTAGTTCCTCAGGCCCCAATTTGGTATCCACCAAATCGGCCTCATATTCCTCAATATGAATTGATGTTAACAAATCTTCTTTGACTAAGCGGTCAGAAACCAAAATCGCATCCTCAAATCCATAGCCGCCTAAAGACGTATAAGCGATAACCAAATTACGGCCCAACGCCAACTCTCCGGATTCAACTGACGGCCCATCAACTAACAAATCCCCAGCTTTAACTTTTTGGCCAGGGGCAACAACTACTTTTTGGTTGTAGCAAGTTGAATGGGAAGTTCTCTTAAACTTTGTTAAATAGCAAATCTCCTTTTTACCATTATCCACAATTTCCACATCTTCCAGAGTAACATCAGAGGTTGGTTTATCCAGTTTAATTTCTATTCTATCGGCATCAACATAATCAACCGTCCCTGCGTGGCCTGCCCGGATGGTTCGACCCATGGCTTCGGCAATGGCTTTTTCCATACCGGTACCCACTATCGCCGATTCAGGATTAACTAAGGGAACTGCCTGGCATTGCATGTTAGATCCCATAAGTGCGCGGTTACCCTCATCATGGGCCAAGAAAGGAATCAGAGAGGCACTGGTGCCAACCACTTCCCCGGCTGATATGTCGATGTAATCAACCAAACTTGCAGGTCCCTCAGCAAATGTCCCCTTATATCTGAAGGGAACTCTGTCGTCGGTAATATAACCCCCGTCATCAAAACCAATTCCCGAATGAGTAATGTGGAAATTTTCTTCATCATCAGCCGGCAGGTAAACAATCTCATCTGTAACTCTGGCAACTAATTTACTCCCTTTTTTAATCTTTTCGATCCTCCTATACGGAGCTTCAATAAAACCATACTCATTAACTTTGGCATACATCGCCAGATAGGTAACGAGCCCAATATTCGGGCCTTCGGGGGACCTCACCGGATCAATCTTACCGTATTGGGAAGAACCCACATCCCGGATAGAGAACGAGGCTCTTTCTCTGTTTATTCCCCCCGGTCCTAAAACTGAAATCCGCCTCAAGTTATCAATTTCAGATAGGGGGTTGGTATCATCCAAAATAGTTGACAACTGATTCGAACGGAAAAATTCATTTAAGGAAGCGATCAGTGGCCGAGCGTTAATTAAATTAGCCGGCAGGGGTTTATCATCCGGGGAAATTAAGCTCATCTTTTCCTTGACAGAACGCTCCAAACGCAACAGGCCAATTCTAAAAGCGTTAGTGGCCACAAGTTCCCCAACTCTTCTTAGGCGCCGGTTAGACAAATGGTCAATATCATCTACGTGGCCAATACCGTTTTGCAAACCAATGAGATAATTCAAGGTGGCTATCAAATCTTGTTTGGTTAAGATCCAGGTGAATTTCTCATTGGGCAAAGTTATCCCCAACCTTTTGTTAATCTTAAACCGGCCGACATTGCCCAAGTCATATCTTCTGGGTTCAAAGAATAGAGAGCTAAACAAGGACTCCGCATTTTCAAAAATTGCCGGTTCGCCGGGCCTGAGTTTCCGGTAAATTTCTAAAATCGCGTCTTCCGGAGTTTTGGCTGTATCTTTGGCAATGGTAGCCGAAATATATTTATGCTGGGCGTCTTTATCAATGTCTCTAAACAGATTTATCATTTCCGCATCCGATTCAATACCAATAGCCCGCAAAAGGGCCGTGGCTACAACTTTTCTCTTTCTATCAATCCGGGCTGCAATCACATCATTCTTACCTACCTCAAATTCCAGCCAAGACCCATGCAAAGGTCTAACCTCGGCATGATAAAGCATCCGGCCCGACGACGGATCAAGTTCACCTGAAAAATACACTCCCGGCGACCGAACAATCTGATTAATAACTGCCCGTTCTATTCCGTTAATAACAAAAGTTCCATGCGAGGTCATCTGGGGTAAATCTCCCATAAAGACTTCCTGTTTAATTTCTTTTCCGGTTCTTTTGTTTATGAGGGTAGCTTGAATCTTGAGGGGTGAGGAGTAAGTAATACCTTTGGCCTGGGCAATACGTGGGGAAATGGTAGGCTCACCTAGAACATGTTCACCCAAAATTAGCTGCCAATTTTTACTCGTAAAATCATCGATTGGAGAAATATCTGTTAATTCCTGAGCTATTCCGTCTGTCAAAAACCACTGCCAGGACTCTCTTTGGACAAAGGTCAAATCCAGCTTAGGTAAATTCTTTTCTTCTTTGCCAAAGTTGTGACGGTTTTGATTTTTAACAGCCATTGGTCATTTAACAGAAAATGCCCGCGCGTGAGACGCGGAGAGAGCGTAACATATTCGTACGCCTAGAAGGGATTATAGCCAAGCACAAACTCTTGTCAAGACCCTAAATATTTCTTGATATTTAAATTGTGTTCTTCCAGGGTAGCAGCATAGTGAATCATGCCCTGGGCATCATGCAAATAATAAAGATAATCCGACTTCTCTGGGTTTATGGCAGCACTAATTGCCGAAAGTCCGGGATTGGCAATCGGAGCCGGGGGCAAACCCAAAATCAGATAAGTGTTAAAGGCAGATTTAACCTTGCGGTCTTCAAGGGTAATCTCCGGCCACCAACCTGTTTTTTCATTCGCTACTACGTATTGGACAGTGGCATCAACCTGCAAGGGCATTCCCATGACAATTCTTTGGTAAAGAATTCCAGCCACAATCGGTCTTTCGGCAGCAGTCCGCGTTTCCCTCTCTATAAGCGAGGCCATCACCAATTGGTCATAAGTCACGGATGCCACTTTTTTATCAAAAGTACTCAGCATTTTAGTCACCACCAGCTGGGGCGTGGCATCTTTGGGAAACAAATAAGTATCCGGGAAAAGATAACCTTCTTTGCCGCTAACAGCCTGTAAAAATCCGGATCGGAAAGTTTCGGCATCTGCATTCTCCAAGCCAAAGGCCTTAATATATTTTTCGACTATCTCTTCTTCCCTCAAGCCCTCGGGGATGGTTACCCAGATTTCTTTAGGACCGTGGGCCAGTTGGTCAACAATTTCAAATAAAGACAAATTGGGCGATAGACTGTACTCCCCGGCTACCAAGGCTTTTTGTCGCCCGGAGGCATAGAGATAAAGTTTAAAAACCAACGAATTTCTGATTAGACCGGCTTTCTGGAGATTATCCCCAACGACCGAGGCGGCCGTCCCTTTTAAAATTAAAAAGTTTGTGGCTGAAGTTTGCGCTGAAGCCGGCTTTGAATTCAGATAAATCCAGGAAGAAAATCCCGTAACTCCCACAAAAATCAGGCAAAGAATTATGAGAAGTTTTTTCATTTCAACTAGACTTCCTCAAGAAGTGCCCGGTGATATTTATCATTTTTAACCTCGTGGACATAAATGCGGCCACAGGCACAAACCACTTTCTCGTTGCCATTTTTTCCCGGCGTGTGTTTGCCAAGAATCAATTCCTTACCACAACCCACGCATCTTTTTTGTGACAGTAGCCAAGCCTGAATGGGTGAAATTACGTTTCTAAACATATCTAGAGTCAGTATACCAGATCTAATCTTGTAAACAAGCAAACAACTATTTATCTAAATAGTTCTGGAGCATGATGCAGGCGGCGAAGGCGTCTTCCATATTCTTTCTCTTTTTTCTATTCATTCCTGATTCTCTAGAGAGTTCCTGAGCTTCATGGGTAGAAAGCGTTTCATCAAACAACTCTACCGGAATTCGGATTTCCCCTTTTAGATTTTGACTGAATTTCTTCGTTTCCTCCGCAGTTTTGCCTTCTGAAATTCCAATTATTACCTGTTCTACCTGTTCCACTTGTACTACTTGTTTTACTTTTTCCACCGCTTCTTCATCGCCATTTACTCTTATTACCTTTAACTGCTCCGCCAGTTTCCCTTCAGCCACGGCCAGGCCAATTTTTCTTAATCCATAATCAATTCCTAATATTTTCATATTAAATTGGTACAACCCTAGCCCTGACAATCAGCCTTCGGGGGTCCCGGGGATCACCCGGGGGAACACAGGTCACCAAAGACAAAAAAGAATCGGAGTCATCTTGCTCCAAAACCTGAATATCTGTGGGAAGAACTTCAAACAGAGCTTCCACCTTATAAACAAAGCTCACCCCGTCATAATTCACAAAAATCTCATCCCCGGGTTTTAGAGTCGGCAAAGTTGAAAAAACCGACATATAACTCTTGGGATTATAAAACAAAGGTAAAATTGAATGACCAAAAATAACCGTATTGCCATCTTTCCCGGGAAGAGCCGTGCCCGGATACTGGACCAGACTTTTAGAGAGATCATCTCCGCCAATAGCCACAACTGCATTATCAATATTTAGTTTGGGGATGGAAAGATTATAAAAACCTACATTTTTGGCTACAAAATCTTCAGATTTAGCGCCACCCGTAAACCAGTTACTGGCTCGGGTATAATCAGTCGTCTGGCTACCCAAGATTTGCTGGGAAACGGGTTGGTAGCCCACAATAGGAACAATCACCCCTAAAAGGATAATGATGCCCGATATTCCACAAACCACCGCCGATATGCGAAATATAATCTTCCTGTCCATATTTACCTCTCTGCAGTAATTACTATACTAATGTTTTTAGAAAGAAAAGGAATTCTATCCAAAGTCTCTATAGGAAAGTGCGGATTAAGATCCACGCTGGTATTTACGTATCCGGGTATAGTTTTTAAATAGTTTTCTGCAGAAGTCAGGGTAGTACCCTTAATCTTATTAATTATGTCATCGGTTTTTGTTTGCGGTAGGAGGTTTGCCGAATAGACCACATCAAACAAATATTTGCCGTTTTTAATATCTTTCGCTGTAAATTTAACGGTCAATTGGTCAGGCCTTAAAACATATCCCGTCGGCAATTTACCACTAAACAAATTACTGGCCAAGGTGTAAATATCTGACTTTCTAATAACCACTCCGCTAACCTTTAATCCCAATTTCATACCTACAGTACTGGCCTCATCCCCAACTTTGGCCGTGTTAATTTCTGAAGATACCGTAGCCACTAAAGACTCATTTGGTAAAACATCTTCGGCAACCACGTTGGCATTTAGATTATCCTGAGCTTTCCCCATGAGCTCGGTTTTTAAATCTGCTTCCAAATTTTTAATATCATCGGCTGAAACCGACGTAATCTGCCGGCTCGACCCGCCGGAAAACTCCGTTGTCGAAACAGCATCCACTTCCGACTTGGAATAATTGCCGATTTTTAATACTTCATCTTTAGCCAAATTATAATCGGCCCCAATGTCCCCGGCTGTAACATCAACTGAGGCTAAACCGGGGTCAGTGGGCGAAACAGCCGCAGAAATTGAAGCTGTGGTATCGGTAGTAAAAGTTAAATTACCGGAAGATAATAAGGCTGTCTGCACAGGTAAATTAAT
>JBEKGU010000012.1:0-7064 GCA_050012635.1 Candidatus Microgenomates bacterium
CTCTTTTTCCGGGGTTAATTTCTAAACTGGGAAGGGTTGGTAGAAGCATTATTAATTATTTGTTTCTATTTTTTTAATGTCGTTTAACCGTCTAAGAAATCTTTCTTCCGGAGAAAAATTGGTATGCAAAAAAGCAGAAATCATTTGTTTAACCATATCTTCACTGCTAAATTCCGAAGCAATGGACAAAACATTTATATCATCGTCTTTACGTCCCGAAGCCACTTGAGCCGGGTTAATGGCAGTAGCTGACCTAACCCCGTCAAATTTGTTAGCCATAATGCTCATACCCATCCCCGAAGCGCAAAACAACAGCCCTAAAGATCCCCGTTCCAGAGACACAGCTGAGGCCACTTTAGCCGCGTAGCCGGTATAGTCATCCACCATATCAAAGCTGTGAGCTCCCAAATCCTCAACCTGAAAATTCTGACCGGTTAGCCAGCTTTTAATCTTTTCCTTTAGCTCATACCCTCTGTGGTCCGCACCAATGTAAATTTTCATTTGTAACCTTCAGTTAAATTAACTAGTGCTGCCCTCTGGTCCACTGCTTCAATGATACCACTAGCCACTGCAAACCCTACAGCCCCCAATTGCAAACTGGTCCGTATGTCCTGGGCCGAGTGGATTCCGGCACCAACAACCAGAGGTGTGCCAAAACCCTTGGCCATCTCTACTGCCTGAGAAATTATTTGCGGCTCCGCTGAAGCCACCGATATAGTGGCACTCCCAATCAGCTCCGGTGGTTCGTAAGCCACATAATCAGGTTTTAAGGAAAGAATTCTTTTCAACTCATCTAAATCTGCCGCAAAAATCAAAGTTTTTAAACCAATTTCTTTTGCCCTTTGGTTTGCTTTTTCCAGTTGGGCAAAACCAGCAAATTTATTTTCGGAATGATTTAGAAATGTCCCCCGGGCCCCATCTTCTAAAACAGCTTCAGGGAGAATCGCCCCGGTGTGAGCCCCGTATTCAAAAGCGTCAACTCCCTGAGCCCAAACCTCACATCGGGAACTCCGGGCAACTTCTCTGATATCCATGGCTTGAACTACCGGAATAATTTTTATTTGTGTAGCTGTCGCTACATCTTCTATAATTTTACTTAGGGCCAAAGCCCTCTCCCCTGTGCCCTCCTGGTATATTTTAAAGTTAACGAATATCATGGAAATATAGTACCAAGCTTGCCTTTATCAAATCCTACCACGGTTAGCTTCTCCCCGCTATCTTTTTCTATATAGGTAAACGGCACACCCATAAACCCACCCGAAATAGTTAACATTTCCTGTCTGGCCGGTTCATCTTGATCAATCAGCTTCTCTTTATAACTCAATTTCTTCGACTCTAAATAACTTTTTAACTCTCTGCAGTATGGGCAAGAGGTGGTGGTGTAAATAGTAATTTGCATTATCCGGGAATAGCTCTAGTTAATAATACTATCATTATCTCATATTGACAAATGCAACTCAGTTGCGTTAATATATATTATGCTGAGAATGACACCCATCAGAAATAAACTCTTCGCCCTTTTTAAAGAATCAGTCAAACCCCTCACCGCAAATAACATGCTCGCCAAAATTAAAGCTAATAAATCTACTATTTACCGGGAAGTTGAAGTTTTATTGAAATCCGGTTACCTGATCGAGGTTGACTTTGCAGATGGAATAAAAAGATATGAGCTTTCAAGCCTGGCTCATCATCACCACCTGATTTGCCTTAAATGCCACAGTATCCAGGATATAATTTTAAAAGAGGGTCTTTCAAAAGAGGAGGCTACGATTGCCAAAACCAAGAAGTTTAGAGTCTTAAAACATAACCTGGAATTCTTCGGTTACTGCCAAAATTGTAGATGAAAAATAAAATTATCATATTTACTACTTTGGCAATTTTGGTTTTAGGAGGCACTTGGGCCATATTCAGAAATCAAGCTCATAAATCAGACAATAATAAATTAGAAGTAACGGCTTCGTTTTATTCTTACTATTTTTTCGCCAGTCAGGTTGGGGGCAATAAAGTAAGTGTCATTAACATTACTCCCCCCGGAGGAGAACCCCATGATTACGAACCGACTCCGCAAGATATTATAAACATAGAATCCAGTAAACTCTTGATCCTAAACGGAAACGTCGAACCTTGGGCTAATAAAATAAAGGATCTTCTTAAAGGTAAAAATACTGTTATTTTAGAAACTGGAAGTGGGCTTTTTACTCAGACAGTGGTTGACGAAAACGGAATAAATTCTACCGACCCCCATATTTGGCTCAGTCCAAAATTAGCTAAGACCCAAGTTAATTCAATTTTAGATAAATATATTCAAATTGATCCCCAAAACAAGGATTACTACACTAATAATGCAAATAATCTTCTTAATGATCTCAACAGTTTAGATATGGAATATAAAACCGGGCTTGCCAGTTGTAGGTTGCAAGATATTATTACCAGCCATGCCGCTTTTGGCTATCTGGCAGCCGATTACGGCTTAAAACAAATTGCAATTGCCGGATTAAGTCCAGACTCAGAGCCTTCACTCAAGCAATTAGCTGAAATTGCCAGCTTTGCAAAAACTAATAACATTAAATATATTTTCTTTGAGAGTCTGGTTAGTCCAAAACTTTCTCAAACGATAGCCAGCGAGGTTGGGGCTAAAACCTTAGTCTTGAATCCTATTGAGGGGCTTACTTCTACGGAGATTTCACAAGGGAAAAATTATTTAACTGTTATGCAGGATAATCTTAAAAATCTTAGGTTAGCCCTTGATTGCAAATGACATACCCCGATCATACAAAAAATATTATTGAGATAAAAAACGTTTCTTTTTCATACTTTGAGGGTACTCCTGTTTTGAAAGATATTGATTTAAATATCCATTATGGTGACTACTTGGGAATAATCGGACCGAACGGCGGAGGAAAATCGACTTTGATTAAATTAATTCTGGGCATCCTTAAACCCACTTCCGGTACCATAAATGTTTTCGCCCATTCCATCGGGTACGTTGCCCAGAAAGCCACCGATATTGATTCCAGGTTTCCGGTTACGGTTTACGATGTAGTCTCAATGGGGCGGTTTTCTCAAAGAGGGCTCTTTAGAAGCCTAAATAAAAATGACAGGGAGGTAATCGACAGGTCTTTAGAACAGGTTAAAATGACTGATTATAAAAACAGGTTAATTGGAAATTTATCAGGCGGCCAGGAACAAAAAGTGTTTATTGCCCGGGCCCTGGCTCAAGAACCGCAAATCATTTTTTTAGATGAACCAACCAGTGGAGTGGATGAAACCTCACGGGGAGAATTTTACGAGCTCTTAAAAAAACTAAACCAGGACCTGGGAATAACTCTGATTTTAATTTCTCATGACATGGAGATTGTTACCCGCGAAGTTACCGAAGTGGCAGTTATCGATAGAGGTCTTACTTACTATCATGCTAAACCTTTTCCAATATGATTTCATAGTCAGGGGCCTCGCGGCCGGACTAATTATTGCCATCATCGCTCCGGTTATTGGTATCTTTTTGGTTCTCAGGCGTTATTCGCTAATTGCAGATACCCTCTCCCACGTTTCCCTTGCCGGAATCGCCCTGGGACTTTTACTCGGCATTAATCCCCTGTTTACAGCAATTGGGGCAACCACTATTTCGTCAGTTATAATCGACAAACTAAGACTCTCCAGAAAAGTATATGGCGAAAGTGCGTTGGCTTTGTTTCTGGCCGGGAGTTTAGCCCTGGCCGTGGTGCTTATCAGTATCTCCCATGGGTTTAACGCCACACTATTCAACTATCTGTTTGGGAGTATAACTACAGTGACTTCAAGTGATATTGTTACAGTTTCCATAATGGGTTTTGTAGTTCTTATTTCCATAATTCTCCTCTACAAGGAACTCTTATATATCACCTTTGATGAAGTTTCAGCCCAGGTGAGCGGCATTAATGTTAAGTTAATCAACACAATTTTTATAATTCTCTCGGCAATAACAATTTCTCTGGCCATCCCCACTGTGGGAATTTTACTTATATCTGCCTTGATTGTTATTCCCGTAATAACAGCTCTTCAGTTTAAAAAATCTTTCATACCCAGCATTTTAATTGCTCAGACCCTTTCAATATTTTCTGTTGTAAGTGGGGTGGTAGTTTCTTTTTATTTTAATATTGCTCCAGGAGGAACCATCGTTTTAATAAGTTTGCTTATTTTTGTTATTGTTGAACTTCTAACTACATAATTACCGCATAATTTCCGCTCAATTTCCGCAGGCTGTAGATGGCTAATAATAGCACAAATGCCCCTTGATTACCGGTCATATTCGGCCTATCTTAACTGTAGGTTGTGTTTGAAGGAAGTCTGTGTAATCCAGACGCTGTGCCGCAACTGTCAAAGTCAGAAAACTAGCAACCCCTGTTCCCGAGCCAGGAAAATATGAACGCTGAAAACATCAATACCGCTACCAAGTTTGCCCAATCTTGGACCTCTACTCCGGAAGAAAGACGGGTTGCCGAAATCATTTCAGTATTCAACGAAACCCACAGATTTACCGATCCCTGGTCCAGCTTTATTGATGAAAAAGGTATTTATATTAAAGGGTCGGAGGAAAAAACATATGTAGGGGAAATTATAGACAGAGATTCTTATTTGGGGAACATAGAAGCTCAAGTCTTTGATAATCTTGAAAATTGGGCCGACCAAAACGAAGAAGGTCTGGCTTGTTGGATTAGCCCGGCCTATCCGGGAAAATATCCCTGTTCCAAAATAATCTTTCATCAAATAGCCTACGAGGCAGGCAGTTTAAACAAAGCAGTTCTAAATGCAGCCGTTCTTTTTGATTCCTCCCCCCAAGAATGCGTGGCTCTGGCTCACCAGCTTTTCCCCAATTTAAAGAACAAAATAACGGATGTGGAATTGTTAAGAGGCACACTAATTATTCCCGGAGCCGATTTTCAAGTCGAATCCGTCCTTGAAGAAATCCATAAATTAGATACCGCTTCACTAAACAATAAACCCCAAATGACCAAGGAAGAATTGGAGATTAAAGCCAGACAGATTTCCAGCCTCATTGGTTCAGGGGCAAATGCCGGAAGAATCGCCTATGAAATGCAACGACAAGGACTTCTGGGTGAGCATTCTATCAGTTGTCCCTCGGCTTCTCAAAAACTCACTTTTTCCGAATTTTCTTCCCTGAGCCCGCAAAGATATGAATTTAAACCGGGTACCTGCAGAATTTGCGGTATGGCTACCGAAGTCGGTCCTTGCAACATCTGCCGCAGCTGTGAGAAGAAATTGTAAAGACCAAATAATTGGCACGCAGGCCCCATAATTGGTATAATCAGGCTGTTCTTTAATATTAATATTCCGGCGTGGCGCAGTGGTAGCGCGGTCCCCTGTGTTTAATCGCAGCTTTCTGGAGTAATCCAGATTGAAAAATCGAGCTAATTCGGGGAACCCCGGTACCAGTCGGTACAGGGCAATCCCGAGCTAAATTACCTTTTAAAAGGTATAAATGTGTAGAGACTATATACCCGACCCCTCGTAGCCTTTGGCGAAGTGGGGATGAGATAGTCCAGACCTGTTGGTAACAATAGGATATCTGTAAGGGAAAGGTCGCAGGTCCGAATCCTGCCGCCGGAGCTGAACCAATAATAATCTGGCCATGTTGGCACAAAGAAGTGCCTCAAATATTGGTGTGGGTTTAGCTTCAACGAAGAGCTTTATCCAATTCTGCTTCAACCTGCTGATGTGATACCAAGCTCGGTCCAATAGAGGTAACTTTCATAGGTTTGCCAAATTTCTGTTCTATTCTTCTCCTACGTTCGTCTATTGGGGTACTACGAAGAGATTCAATAGATTCACCAGTTGCTCTTTCGATTGCTTTTTCGAAGTCGGTTTTTCCTGTTTGATCCCCTTCTTGTTGTAATGACATATCTAACTATTATACTACGTGCCACAAATTTCCATTATCGACAATTGAAATGCTAAACTGATGCAACCTTAGTTAGCATTTTGATTTGTTTCAGTCTTTCTCTTGCTTGCTCAGCCCAGATTGGGTTTTGAAATGCCTTGAGAACATGGGACAAAGCAGTGGTCAGTGCGAAACTAGGAACACGGAGCTAGGTATGATTTGACTTTTGTGATATATTAACAGGAGTTATGATTATGAAAGATATAGAACCCCACTCCCAAAACGGAGTTACAGGAGAAAAGCCAAAAAACGCTGTAGTAGCTGAACAGCCCAGAGGTTTGTCCGCAATAATTAAAAACTTTAAAGAAAATGGTAATTTGTTTGACCCATTGATGGGAGTGACATATCAGATTGATGAACAAGGCCAGGTTAAATCTACAACTACCGATAGATAAACAACAATTAGAAAATTAGTTCTGAATCCAGTCCCCTCCACGGGCAGGCATCAGGCAGAGCTGGTTTAAAATTTCTGTAGGCTTATCTCAACCAGTTTATTTTTTACTACTTCATCACCCACTTCAAACCCCTTCATAAAATCAACTTTTTCGGTGTAATCAATATCTTTATAATAAGCTAGTTGTTCTCTAAACAATTTTTCGTTAAATTCTTTACCGAATATCCCTTCCGCTCTGGTTATCAATTCTTTAAAAGAAAATTTGTTGATGATGAAATAAAGATCAACATAGTCTTTCCACTTGGCTCTTCTACCCAACGCGTAAGCTTTCATCGCTCCAAGAGACAACAAATCCGGCATTTTGATGATTTCCCTAAAATTCACATTGGGATGAACATCAAAGGGGTACTTAAGGAAAGTAAATTTCACTTCACCAATAACTGCTGTAAATTCATTGGTTTCATCCACCAACACTGTCTCTATCTGTAGATTTTTCCCGATTTGATTTCTTACATCGTTAGTTCTTAGTTCAGAGGTGGTTAGTAAATCAAAATCAACCGAGGTTCTGTGTCCTAGCTGTAAAGCCACGGCTGTTCCGCCAATCAAACAAAATTTATCAGAAAAAGACCCCACCAAAGATAAAAGGGCTTTTTGTTTAGGCAACAAAACTTCCTCTTGCATATTTGGCAAAATACAGGCTAAAATAGTTGATAGTTTTTGGTCTTAAATTCG
>JBEKGU010000013.1:0-6974 GCA_050012635.1 Candidatus Microgenomates bacterium
GCCCATCGCTGATGAGTTTGTAGCCAAAAATATCAAGTGGACAACTGCCCTGACAATTGCTTCCCTGATCGCCCGTGAGGGTCCGAATGATAAAAATCTTATCGCTGGTATTATCTGGAATAGATTGGATAAGGGAATGAGACTCCAGATTGATTCGACTATGCAGTATACCCTAGGGAAACAGGCTAACGGTAAATGGTGGGGGAGTATTGATTTAAGCCAAGAACTTAGCGACTCTCCATATAACACTTATTTGCATGCGGGTTTGCCCCCGACCCCTATTTGCAGCCCGAATATTGATATTATTGAGGCAGTGGCTAATTCCACTCCGACTGACTGTTTATATTATTTGCATGACAGTGGTGGGCAAATTCACTGTGCCAAAACCTATGCCCAGCATCTCAAGAATATTAGGAAATATCTGGATTAATAATCCACCTTCGAGGTGGAATAGCTTCGACACCTCGGCATATTTTGAGAAATTCGTGCCTAGCGAGCGAGACTGTAATTTGGGTTACTGATTATCTCCTTCGATTTAGTTCAAACTGACAATTATGTTTACTTTACCCGACTTACCCTATGATTGTGCTGCCCTGGAGCCTTTTATTGACACTGAGACAATGAGAATTCATCACGATGGACATCATGGGGCCTACGTTAAGAATCTGAATGAGGCTCTCGAGAATTATCCCAATCTGCAGAAGTTAAAAGTGGAAGAACTACTGCAGACTTTAGATAAATTACCTGAAGAGATAAGAATCAAAGTCAGAAATAATGCCGGAGGCCATTATAATCATTCTCTATTCTGGCAAATATTGTCTCCCGATAAAGGTCAAACTCCGGAGGGAAAACTTTTACAGGCTATTAATACTTCTTTTGGCAGTTTTGATACTTTTAAGGAAAAATTTACCCAAGTAGGTATGGGGAGATTCGGCAGCGGGTGGGTTTGGCTGATTAATAACTCCGGAAATTTGGAGATTATGGATACCCCCAATCAGGATAATCTTATTTCTTCAGGTAAATTTCCTGTTCTGGGTCTGGACGTTTGGGAGCATGCTTATTATTTAAAATACAAAAATAAGAGGGCTGATTATATTGCTGCCTGGTGGAATGTAGTTAATTGGAAAGGGATTTTATATAACTTTGAATCCCGCTCCAGATTCCCTGGCCATCTTTAGGAATGAGGATATATGCCCCAGCGGCGCTGGTAGAGTCCTTAAGAACGTTCTGGTCAGTCAAATAGATGTGATTTACTTGATACTCTGTAATATTCCCCAAAGGTTGACTAAGGTTGTCCACAGTCCCAATGCCGATATCTGTTTTGACAGCCGAAACTAATGTGTTGAATAAGGGATTTGTTTTACTTAAAACATTTAAATTCAAAATTTTATCTCTTATTGCCAGGAGTACCGCCTGCTGGCGTTCAGAGCGGGAGAAATCACTGCCGTAGGTATCCGAATGACGGGAACGGACATATTTGAGCGCCGTAGCCCCATCCATATGGGTTGGCCCCTTGGTAAATACCAGTTTTTCGTAGCGGCAGGTGAACTGTTTCTCGAGGTCAAAACCGGTATATTTAATCTTAAATTCATTAATCTGATTGGCAGTGAAACCGCAAGTTTCATTTTCCAAGCCTTTAACCGGATAAAAATTATCGGTGAAACTTTGGGGAACATTAACATCTATTCCGCCCAAGAGATCGATAGCCTCGGTGAATTTGGAAAAATCTATTGAAATATAATAATCTACTTTTTTACCAGTGACTGTTTGAACCACATTTTTGGCAATATCTACGCCCTTAGGGTAAGCCGCATTAATTTTACTATCCCCGAGTCCGGGAATATTTACCCAAAGGTCCCGGGGAATAGAAATCAAATTTACTTTCTTAGTTTGCGGGTTGATATTGGCCAAAATTATCGAGTCGGTCAAATCGCCGCCGTCATGCCCGGCTCCGCCATAGCCCAAAAGTAAAATATTTAAATTGTTATTGGTTTCCGGTTCATTCGTGGGTAAAAAATTGGGACCGGAAAATGGAGTGGGGACATTGGAGATACTACTGCCTGTTTTTGGTTTATTTAGTCCCAGATAGACCAGACTACCACTGATAAAAAGTACCAAGGCAGCCAGAATCCCCAAAAATAATTTACTGGAAAGAATCTTCATTTTAGGTAGGTAAAGTATATAATAATACCATGGCAGATTTAATGGAGAAAATTACATCCTTGGCTAAAAGAAGGGGGTTTATTTATCCGGGCAGTGAAATTTATGGCGGTTATCAGGGTTTTTGGGATTATGGTCCATTGGGAGTGGAGTTAAAAAATAACTTAAAACGGGAATGGTGGAAATATATGGTTTATGGCCGGGATAACGTGGTGGGAATGGATACGGCCATTATTATGAATCCCAAAGTGTGGGAAGTGTCGGGCCATAAAAAAGGTTTCAGCGACCCCTTAATTGAATGCAAAATTTGCCATAAAAGGTTCCGGGCGGATGGTGAGGAGGCAGTTCTTGCTCATGAAAAAGAACATAATGGCAAAGGCAGTTGGACTGAGGCTAAAACTTTTAATCTTTTAACTGAGGTTTTGTTGGGTACTACCGAACCTAAAGAAGTAGCCTACTTAAGGGGAGAAATTACCCAAGGGGTATTTGTAAATTTTGCTAATGTAGTTAATTCCACCCGGGTAAAAATTCCTTTTGGAATTGCTCAGATCGGGAAAGCTTTCAGAAATGAAATTACCCCCGGAAATTTGACTTTCAGGTCCCGCGAATTTGAACAGATGGAGCTGGAATATTTTGTCAGGCCTGATGAGAAAGAGTCAGCCGAAATATATGAGTATTGGAAGAAAGAGAGATTAAGTTGGTATGCCTCTTTAGGAATTGATAAAAATAAACTTAGATTTGCAGACCATCCGGTGGACAAAAGAGCTCATTATGCCCGTTACGCGACAGACATTGAATATCAGGCTCCTTTTGGTTGGAGTGAAATGGAAGGGATTCACCACCGCGGTGATTATGATCTGGGTAATCACAAATTAAGCTATAAAGACCCTATCACTATGGAGGAATTCACCCCCTGGGTAATAGAAACCTCCGGTGGAGTGGACAGAGCTCTGCTTTTCTTTTTAGTTGAGGCTTATTTTGAAGACGGCGAGAGAGTAATTTTAAAACTTAATCCAAAGTTGGCTCCTTTTAAGGCTGCAGTTTTTCCACTTTTAGCCAATAAGGAAGAGTTGGTAGGAAAAGCCCGGGGAATTTATTTGGAACTTAAGGCCAAGTTTGGTTCGATTACCTGGGATGCTCGGGGGAATATCGGTAAACGGTATTTTGCCCAAGATGAAATAGGTACCCCGTGGTGTATAACCGTGGATTTCCAGTCGTTGGATGATGATATGGTTACGGTCAGGGAAAGAGATTCAGCAAAACAAGAAAGGATAGCAATTGACAAACTTCAGGAATACTTGCAAAATAAACTACAATAGGGATTGTAGTTTGACTCTAGCAAGAGCCAGTATAAATTAGGATAATGAAAATAAAAAAGTTTCTGCCGCTGATAGTCTTTGGTCTGGGTGTAGCAGTATTAGCTTTAGTTTACTTCTTGATAATTCTTCCGGCTAAGAATAAACCGGTGGCTAATCCTCAGGATGAATCGGCTCTGTTAAATATTCCTCTGAATAATCGTCCTTTTGCCTCGTTAACTCCGACTGATGACGGTCATTATCTGGATATGGTTATTGATAAGATCAAAATTCCGGCTGTAAGTATGGATTATGAAATGCTTTATACCCTTCCGGATGGCCGCACCCAAGGTGTGCCGGGAACGATTACCTTAAATGGTCAAACAACTATTGAGAGAAAACTATTGCTGGGTACCGAATCGTCCGGCCATTTCCGTTATGATGAGGGTGTTAAAGAAGGAACTTTGACGCTGCGTTTTAGAAATAACAAGGCTCAACTGATTGCCAAATATACGACTCAATTTGCGCTTCTGACTAATACCAAAACCTTAGGTTCGGTTGACGAAATTTTTAAAGCTACCTTAACTAAACTCCCCAAAGGTTTTCAGGTGGTTATGGAGACTTTCGGGGTTCCGGCAGATGCTCCGGGAGATGTTCAGTACGGTCCTTTTGGAATTTTTGCTTCCAATAATACCCCCTTGGTGGGTAGTGTGGATGCAACCTCTTATAAGATTTCCCGCTACAACGGCACCTCCTGGGTTTCTAGTTTTGACGCCGGTTATTTCGTTGGTACTGCTCAATAACTCCTCCTCCTGTGAAACTTCGGACTTTGTGCTTGAGTACCTCTTGACATGCTCGTGAAAAACTATCAAAATGGATTATAGTGGTGAAAAGTGGTGAATATGTTGATAGGAACTTATTTTTCAGCCTTAAGCGAAAAACGCAGGTCGGCGGTTCCCAAAAAGTTTTTACAGGAATTAGGCAAAAAATTAATAATTGCCAAGTGGTATGAGGGTTGTCTGGTTTTGGTGGGGATGGAAGCTTGGCAGGTACTTTTAAATAAATTAACCGGTAAGAGTGAAATTATCACCGCGCCGGTCAGGGATACCGATAGATTTATTTTGGGTTCGGCCTATGAATTAGATCCCGATGATCAGGGCCGGGTAATAATCCCGAAAAATCTGAGCGAATACGCAGGCCTGGGGGAAAAATTAGTTTATATAGGTCTGGGGAATAGGGTGGAAATTTGGGATGAAGATAAATGGAATGAACATGATAAGTTCGTTTCCTCCCATGCGGGAGAGTTTGTAGAAGAGTTAGCCAATGCCAAATAATTCTTTGCATGAGCCGGTGTTAGTTAAAGAAGTTCTTGAGGGCCTCGGGCCCTTGGCACATTTAAACAGAAAGTTAAAGATTATTGATGCAACTTTGGGTACCGGAGGTTACAGTCAAGTCTTATTGGATCAGGGCTATCAGGTGTTAGCGATTGATGCTGATCAGGAAATGCTGAGTATTGCCAGAAGCCGCCTGAAAGGCGAAGTTAAGTTTGCCGAAGGGAATTTTAAGGATCTGGATAAAATTGCCGGGGCAAATGATTTTAGAGATCCCGACGTAATTCTTTTTGATTTGGGAGTATCTAATTTGCAGCTGACATCTGTTAACCGTGGATTCTCTTTTACTGAAGGGTCAGCCCCTTTAGATATGCGAATGGACAGAAAGGGGCAGCAGCTGACAGCGGCTGATCTATTAAATATCTTAAGACGTGACCAATTGGAATCTCTTTTTGGAAAAGTATTAAAACCCTGGGAAGTAAAAAGAATTGTGGCAGAGATAATTAAAGTCAGAGAGTTTTCCAAATTTGTGAGCGTTGCAGATTTTTTGGCAGTTTGTTCCGTAGCCAGGACGAAGCCGGGATTGAATAGGGCAACTCTGCCTTTCTTGGCTTTAAGAATAGCCGTTAATAGTGAATTGGAAAATTTGGAGGAAGCTTTGCCTAAAGCGTACGAGGTAGTTAAAAAGGGGGGAAGAATTGTGATTATTTATTTTCACTCCTTGGAAAGGGATCTGGTAAAGAGTTTTGTTAAAAAGTTTGAGCAGAAATTGAGGTTGGTAAATATTGAACCAATTGGCGCGGATTTTGAGGAGATCAAGAGAAATCCCAGGGCCAGAAGTGCCAGGTTAGTAATTTTAGAAAAATTATGAGAGATCAAAAAACAAAAAAACAAACAAAGTTTCCCAAAGCCATTCTTTGGGTAGCAGCCGTTATATTTACGGCAGCCTGTGTGCTAACCACTATTGAAGTATCAACTGATGGGGTGGAGATTAATAAGTTAACTGCCCAAGAACAAGGTTTAACTGATTCTCAAGTCAGTCTAAACAGGGAATTGGTTGAGGAATCATCGTTAGGAGGTATTGGAGAAAAAGCGACAGCTATGGGTTTTGATAAACCCGCGAAAACTATCTATATAGGTAAAGCAACTGAATTTTCTGCCAGTTTGCAATGAAGATTAAGTTTTTAACTCTTGGTTTTTTGGCAATATTTCTTCTTGTTATTGCCAGACTTTTTTATTGGCAAATAATCAAAGGTAAAGATTTGGCTAAGGATGCCCTCAAACAATATGAATATAATAATACTGTTTTGGCACCCAGGGGGAATATTCTTGCCAGCGATGGTAGTTGGCTGGTTTCTCAAACAGATGCCTATTTAGTTTATGCAGAGTTACCCAAACTAACTAAAACCCCGCGAGAGATTGCCAATTTGATGGCTCCGATATTAAATGAAGATAACGGCGACCGAATTGCCGGTCTACTGTCAAAAAAAGATGTGGTTTGGGTAGCTATCAAGCAAAAGGTCACCCCTGAGATAAAAGACAGTTTAACAAAACTCAATATTGATGGGTTAGGTTTTCAAAAAGTTGAAGACCGTTTTTATACAGAAGCATCGTCATCGGCGCAATTATTGGGGTTTGTGGGAAAAGATGCTCAGGGTGAAGATACCGGGTATTTTGGTTTGGAAGGTTATTACGACTTAACCTTATCGGGCAAACCGGGGTTTAGTCAATCCGAGTTAGATGCACAAGGTAATCCGCTTGTTATTGGGGATAGTCGTGAGGTTTCGGCAATTGGCGGAATTGACCTTTTGACGCATGTTGATAAGAGTATTCAATTAATGGCTGAACAAAAGCTACAGGAAGGAATTAATAAATACGAAGCTTCTGGTGGTTCGGTAATTATTATGAATCCCAAGAGTGGAGCCGTTATGGCTATGTCGTCTTATCCGTCTTATGATCCGAGAACTTATTATGATTTTTCCACTGAATTATTTAAAAACCCGGCTATTTCATTTACTTTTGAACCAGGCTCGATTTTTAAGATTGTAGTTATGGCTTCAGCCTTAGATGCTGGTGTGGTTAAGCCGGACACGGTTTGTGATGTTTGTGCCGGGCCTTTCAAAGTTGACAAATATTATATTGACACCTGGAACAATAAATATAATCCTAACTCAACGATGGAGGATGT
>JBEKGU010000014.1:0-6757 GCA_050012635.1 Candidatus Microgenomates bacterium
TAGAACAAAGGACAGTAAAACCAACAAAACTACATATAAATTGATGGTGCTAAAAAAGTAAATCATCACCAAAAACCCAACCAACGTTTCCAGAAGGCTCATGTGGAGAACATATTGCATTTCAAAAAAGGCTCCGTCACCTCGTTTGATAGCGGAAATCAAGGAACCTGTACTTTTGGAGGCATGGAAAGCAAAATCCAAATCTTCTAAATGTTTAAAAACGGTGATTCTGGCTTTAGCTGCAGAGTCAAACAGTAAAACACCGCCAACAAAATCAGCTCCGATATCTAGTATCAAATTACTGTAACGAATCAACGTATAGGTAATTAGGATAGTAATTAATTTACCAAAGTCGGATTGTGGAATTGCATCTACAAAGAGTTTATAGAAATAGGGCGCAATATTTCTCACTACAGAGGTAGCGATAAGGAGAAGAATAAAAAGAACAAAAATTAATTTCTTCTCGGCATAAAACCGGTAAAAGGTTTTGAGAATTTTAAGCATACCTAATTTTATGCTACTATCTTAGGTTATGCACGCATTTTTGATCGTCGGTGGGGAGACAGGGGAAAACATAAAAACCCTGGTAAAAAAATTGCGGGCTAAACCCATAGAATTCTCCGTTAGTAAAGTTGAAGATGTGCGAGAGCTTAACTCATTTACTTCACTTCTGGTTGCCAGTCCCCAAGCAATTATTTTGAGAAACATCGAAAACAGTACTTCTGAGGCTTTAAATGCCTTACTAAAAAATCTGGAAGAGCCGGCGGAGAACATATTTTATATATTAACCTGCCAAAATTTATCACAGGTATTACCGACCATAGTTTCTCGATGCGAGATAGTTAAAATCAAAAATCCCCGCCTGCCGGACGGGCAGGAAAAATCAAAAATCAAAAACGAAGGGGCAGAAGAGTTTATGAATATGAAAATATCCAAAAAATTTAGCTACCTGGACAAAATCAAAACCCGGGACGAAGCATTGACATTCGTGAGAAATTTAATTATCTTTTTACACCCTCAATTAATTTCTCATGCTAAAAGAATCAGAATTTGCCAGCAGGTTTTTAATAATCTTAAGGCTAATGGTAACGTTAACATTCAGCTCACCTATTTAGCCATAAATCAGTTATAATTATATGTAGATTCCAATGCCAAATAACAGCTATACCGCCGAACAAATTCAAGTCTTAGAAGGTCTGGAACCGGTTCGAAAGAGACCCGGAATGTATATCGGTTCTACCGATTCCCGGGGACTACATGAGTGCTTGCGGGAGATTGTGGATAATTCTGTCGACGAATCATTCGCCGGAGTTTGTAAGAACGTCTGGGTTTACATAGATAAAGAAGATAACGCTACAGTAAGAGACAACGGCCGGGGGATTCCCGTCGATATGCACAAAAGTGGAATATCGGCCCTCGAGTTAACCATGACCAAACTCCATGCCGGAGGGAAGTTCGGCGGGGGAGCATATAAAGTCTCCGGGGGGCTGCACGGAGTTGGGGCATCAGTAGTTAACGCCCTTTCGAGTTACTTCAGAGTTGTGGTTTTAAGAGACAACAAGGCCTACTTTCAGGAATATAATGAAGGTAAACCCATAAAACGGGTTAGTGTAACTACCCAGGCCCAGTTAGATAAATGGTTCCCCGAAAGCTGGAATATAAAAATAGGGGATAACCAAACCGGAACCATTACTACCTTTACCCCGGATAAAAAAGTGTTCGGAGATACCAAATTTGATAATAATAAAGTTAAAATACTTCTACGTGATCGGGCTTATCTAGTTGCCGGCTTATCATTTCATTTTGAAGACGCCCGGGACGGGGACGAAGCTAACTATTACTTTGAGGGGGGTATTAAGTCGTTAGTTGCCCATTCCAACCGCGGCAAAACCCTCATCTCAGATGTTATCTACATTTCCAAAGATGATGGCAACATCTCCTGTGAAACCGCCATTCAATATACCGACTCCTTTAATGAAAATGTTAAAGGCTTTGTTAATGGCATAAATACGGTAGATGGTGGCACTCACGTAACCGGCTTCAGGATTGCCCTGACCAGGTCAATTATCGATTATGTTAAGAAACTGAATAACAGCAACGGAAAGGAAGAGAAAGAAGTCCTAACCGGCGATGATTTAAAAGAGGGTTTAACCGCTGTCGTATACATTAAAATGCCTTCGGAAAGTCTTCAATTTGAATCTCAAACTAAGGCCAAATTAAATAATCCGGAAATTCAGGGTTATGTCTCAACTGCAGTCAAAGAGGGCCTAGACACATATTTTGAAGAGCATCCGGCCGATGCCCGAAAAATTATTGACAAGGTACTTCTAGCTGCAAAGGCCAGACTTGCCGCCCGGGCCGCCAAAGACGCAGTCCTTAGGAAAGGGGCACTGGAAGGGGCAACTCTTCCCGGTAAATTAGCCGATTGCCAAACATCAGACCCAGAAATATCTGAACTATATATAGTAGAGGGAGATTCGGCAGGTGGAAGCGCGAAGCAGGGTAGAGACCGTAGATTTCAGGCAATTTTACCCTTAGGCGGGAAAATTTTAAATACCGAAAGGGCTCAGCTTGATAAAATCGTTAAATTCGAGGAAATCAAAAATCTGATTATCGCCCTCGGAGGCGGAATTGGGGATACCTTAAACTATGAAAAAATCCGTTATCATCGAGTCATTGTAATGACCGATGCAGATGTTGACGGTGAGCATATTGAAACTTTACTTTTAACCTTCTTTTACCGTCAAATGCCGGAAATTATTAATAAAGGCTACCTCTACATTGCTTTACCACCTCTATATAAAGTCACTATCGGAAAAGAAGTCAATTATGCTTTTAACGACGAAGAGAAAGATAGTGTAATTAAAGCCAAGGGGAATGGTGGTAAAATCACTATCCAAAGGTATAAAGGTTTGGGAGAAATGAATCCGGAACAGCTCTGGGAAACCACTATGAATCCGGCCAGCCGGACCCTAAAACAAATCTCTATTGAAGATGCCGAAAATACGGACAAAGTTTTTACCATGCTGATGGGGGAAGAAGTCCCACCCAGAAAGAAGTTTATTCAAACCCACGCCAAACTGGCAACTCTGGACATTTGATATCACTTCATTCTATTAAACTGATATTAGCTGCGATTGCGCAGTGGTCGGAGACGCCGGAAACTACTCGAACATCAGAGGCTTTATAATTGTTGCTGGTAAATAATCCATCAACCACCAAATGTAAATCCCCAGCCCGATGAATATTGGCATCAATAGTTGTTTTAATATTCTCTGGTATATTATCATTCAATTTTGAAGATAGAATTATCCAGGTTTTTCGACCTCTGGGAGCATTGAAGTCACCGCACAACACTATATTATTTAAATCTAAAAGGGACAACATCCTGTCTAGGCTCTTTAATTGAGTTTTATTGCTATCTCCATTTCTTGACCAGGTAAAATGAGTGGTAGCAATTTGAAATTCCTTTTTCTGTTTCTCCACTTTTATTATGATGAGCCCCCGATTAGGGCTATTGGGCTTACCGTCCATCAGAAACGGTATTTTTGAATCTCTTGATCCACGATATAGTTTGTAGTTTACAGAATTGAGTTTAAGACTGGTAAAAATAGCTAAGCCAGTATTACCCCTCGGGGAGATACGGTACTTATTTGCCTTAATAGTGCGAAGAGTAGGTAAAAAATTTGCTTTCATTTTCAGCACTTTCTCTAATCGGGGTAAATCGCATTCAAACACCTCCTGCAGACACACCACCTCCGGTTTTTCATTTTGGAGTAAGGAAACAACGGTTTTTAGGTGCAGGTCTCCTTCGATGTTAAGGTCTAATAACTTGATAAAAACAGCCATTACTCAGATTTTAGCATCCAGTTGACAAAAAGATTACATTACAATTACAATTCAAACCATGGATATCCAATTGGTGGCCCTTTTTGTTGCCCCGGCTACGGCTCTTATTGCCCTGGCATATGGGATATTTGTTAGCACGAAAATCTTAAAAGATGATGAGGGTTCAGAAAAACTTCAGCAAATAGGGAAAGCTGTCAGAGACGGCGCCATGAGTTATTTAGCCAGACAGTTTAAAGTAGTTTTCCCAATAGTGGCGGCCCTGGCTATCATAATTTACTTCACTCTTGGCAAAGGCATCGCCGTCACTTTCCTAATGGGGGCGATTTTTAACGCCGTGATTGGCTTTTGTGGCATGTGGATAGCAGTTAGGGCTAATGTCAGAACTGCAAAAAACGCTATTAAAGGCTTGAATCCTGCCTTAGCTACAGCATTTGGAGCGGGAACAGTCAATGGCATGCTAGTGGTTGGTCTTGGTCTTCTTGGCGTCTCAATCATTTATATGTGGTCATACTTTAGCTTTATATCTCTCGGAGCCGATATGGTAGCTAAACACGCAACCAGTGTTCTGGTGGGGTATGGTTTCGGGGCCGCACTTCTGGCTTTATTTATGCGGGTCGGGGGGGGCATTTTTACTAAAGCTGCGGATGTGGGAGCCGACCTGGTTGGTAAGATTGAAAAAGGCATCCCCGAAGATGACCCCAGAAATCCGGCCACCATTGCTGACAATGTGGGGGATAATGTCGGGGATTGCGCCGGTATGGCAGCCGACGTCTTTGAATCTTATGCAATTACTATTGTGGCTGCCATGATTTTGGGCGGAAAAATGTTTGGATTAGCAGGCGTAGTTTTCCCACTTTTGGCCCGCTCAGGAGCAATTTTAACTTCAATTTTGGGAACCTTCTTTGTTAAAGCTAAAAATGAAAGGGAAAGCGCTATTAACCCACTTATCAGAGGATTTGTGGTCTCCGCCGTTTCAGCTGTGGTTATTTTTATGCTTCTGTCCATTTATTTATTAAAAGAGCCCAGAGCCGGATTTGCCGCAATTTCGGGAATAATTTCCATGTTGGCGCTTCTTTTTGTGACCAAATATTACACCGGGCCAGGTGAAAAACCGGTGGTGGCTACCGCCAAGGCATCACAAACCGGGGCCGGAACTAATTTAATCCAAGGGCTATCTTTAGGGATGGAATCCACCTTCTTCTCAGTTCTAATTATTGTAGCCACGATTTACGCCGGTTATTTACTACTTGGATTTTATGGAATTTCCCTTGCCGGCATGGGTATGCTCGCCACCACCGGAATAATTATGGCCCTCGACACTTTTGGCCCAATTGCCGATAATGCTCAGGGGATGGTAGAAATGGCCCACCTTGAAGGTAAGGCCCCCAAAGTAACCGGCGACCTAGATGCGGTGGGCAACACCACTAAAACTTTGACTAAGGGTTTTGCTGTTGGTTCAGCAGCCGTAGCCGCATCGTCTTTATTTGCGACTTATTTTGAAGCCACGGGCCTGACTCATGTTGATATTTCAAATCCTAAAGTTTTTGTGGGTTTACTTCTGGGTTGCTCTTTGCCTTACTTATTTTCATCCCGTTTGGTTGGCTCGGTGGGAAGGGCTGCTTTTGAAGTCGTTGAGGAAGTTAGACGCCAATTCAGAACCATTAAGGGCATTATGGAAGGCAAAGCTTTGCCGGATTATTCTAAAGCAGTGGAAATCGTGACTGTGGCTGCCCAAAAGGAATTGGTAATTCCAGCTGTAATTGTTATCCTCGCACCTATAGCAGTGAGTTTCTTAGGAGCAGAGTCTTTAGGCGGATTTTTGGGCGGGGTAGTCGCTTCGGGACTAATGCTGGCTTTCTTTATGTGCAATGCCGGTGGCGCCTGGGATAATGCTAAGAAATATATCGAAGATGGTAATATGGGCGGCAAGGGCAGTGATACACATAAAGCTGCTGTAGTGGGGGATACGGTAGGGGATCCTTTAAAAGATACTTCGGGCCCGGCACTTAATCCGATGATGAAAATTGTCCAAATAGTAGCCCTCTTGATTGCTCCTTTCGTAATTCAATTTATTGGCAAATAGCTTTGCCCAGTATGGCCAAAGATAAATATAAAGCCGTTTGGGTTTCCCACTCATCAATTGCTGACTTTCTTAAGTGCCCCCGGCTCTATTATCTCAGAAATGTTTACAAAGACCCCAAAACCGGTCACAAAATTACAATCATGCAGCCACCCTTAGCCTTAGGACAGGCAATTCATGACATCATAGACAACTTAATAAATATCCCGGCCGAAAAAAGATTACTCGTGCCCCTAACTGAAAGTCTGGAGAGTAATTGGGCCAGTGTTGCCGGAACATTGGGAGGGTTTAAAACCCCTGAAGAAGAAAAACGGTATAAAGACCGGGGGGTAAAAATGCTTAAAACTATAGAGGAAAATCCAGGACCGATTTTAAATAAAGCTATTCGCATTAAAGCGGATGGGGGATTACCCTATTACTGGTTATCTGAGGAGGATAATATTATTCTCTGCGGCAAGATTGATTGGCTGGAATATCTGGAAAAAGAGGATGCAGTTCATATAATTGATTTTAAAACCGGTAAAAACGAAGAACCCGAAAACTCACTGCAGCTACCTATCTATCACCTCTTAGCCGCCAATACCCAATCCAGAAAAGTTGCTAAAGCCAGTTATTGGTACTTGGACAGTTCAACTCACCCCGTAGAAGTAAAACTGCCTAATTTAACGGAGTCTTATGACCAGGTTTACGAAGTCGCCCGCAGGATTAAGTTGGGCCGGCAAATTAGCTATTTTAAATGCCCTAAGGGGGGTTGTTTTGCCTGTAAACCTCTGGAAAGAGTTCTTGCCGGTGAAGCTGAATTAGTCGGGGTTTCCCAATATCAACAAG
>JBEKGU010000015.1:0-6752 GCA_050012635.1 Candidatus Microgenomates bacterium
CGGAACTACGGCTAATGCAGCCCTAACGACAGCAGCTGCTGGTGTGACCCAGGTTCTCCAACAATATAATTTAATAGGTAAGTGATGAGTGATAAAAAAATTTTGACTATCGTTTACCACGATATTTTTGATTTTCCGTTAACCACCAGTGAGCTAGAGAAATGGAAAGCGGACGATAAGCTCGCCATACCTGCCGGCAGGCAGAAAATTGAGAACAAAAGCGGATTTTATTTCTTGAAAGGTAGAGAAGAACTGATAGGGGAGAGGCTTGAGAAAGAGAAGATTGCCAAGAAAAAAATGAAAATAGCTCGGAGATCGGCCCGTATTTTGGGGCTTATCCCCAGTATCCGATTGGTGGGAGTGACAGGGGCTTTGGCTATGGCTAATACTGAAGAGAGATCAGATATCGATTTAATGCTGGTTACGTCTGCGGACACCTTATGGCTAACCCGGTTAATTTCTTACGCCCTTTTAAGTCTGACGGGTTTCAAAATTCGCCGGCCTGGCGGGATTAACGAAAAGGACAAATTGTGCCTGAATATGTGGCTGGATGAAGACAGTTTAACTTGGCCGGTAAAGGAAAGAAGTCTCTATTCGGCCCATGAACTCGGCCAGTTAGTGCCGTTGGTTACTAAAAACAATCTCTATGAATACTTAATGTGGGAAAATGGATGGCTAAAAGATTATTGGCCTAACATAAAGATAGTAAATAGTGCAAAGCGCATAGCGCGTAGTAAAAACAAGATACTTAAATTTTTTAACCAACTAGCCTTTTGGGTTCAGAAAAGATATATGACTGGCAAAATCACCCGGGAAGTAGTAACCGAATCTAAGGCCATCTTCCACCCGGTGGATTGGAACCACAAAATTCAATTGGCTCTTCAAAAAAGGGGAATAATGATGTAGAATTACGGCCCACCAAATATTTGGTGGGTTATATGGCTACGGTGGAGAATATTCAAGGTTTCGGGCTTCCAGAATTAGACCTTCAAAGATTTAATTTTGAAAAAAAGGAGTTTGGTGAGCACGAGGCTTTGTTGAGTCTTTATTTGAATGCAATAAAAATAATCCCTCTACTTTCCGCAAATGAAGAGGGTAAACTTCTTGCCTCTGTATATGATTATAGAACCTCAGGCCCTCATTTTGGGAGTTATCAAAGAACGGCCGAGTATCTTGCGGCCAAGAAAAAATTGTGGGTATCGAACCTCCGTTTAGTGCCCAAAATTGCTGAAAGGAGGGCTGACTCAGGGATTGACAAGTTGGATCTTATCCAATCAGGCAATATTGGCCTTGAGCGGGCGATAGACCATTTCGATCCACCTGCGGGGCATAGGTTTTCTACCTATGCCTACAAGTGGATTAAGCGGGAAATCTTCAATTTTATAGACGAACAGAGGGGAATTAAAATACCGAATGGGGTGCGCCAGGAAATCAGGAATATGTTAAATAGTTACTACCAATTAGCTGTTGGATCCGAAGGTTTCCCCAGCAGGCAGGAATTGACTGAAAGTCTCTCTATCACGCCCGAGAGGGTTAGACAGCTAACCGACTGGTTGATGACCAACGCTTATAATTTTCTTGAAGAGGAAAAAAATGAAGGAGGGGACGATGATAGAGATCCGGGTGGCCCGTATGTTGAAGAACACTGTGCCGATACCGTAAACACGGAGGAACAGGTTTCCGGCAAGTCAGTAATTGATTACGCCCTATCTTTCCTACCGGGACTCCAACGGGAAATTGTGGAAATGTCGTTGGGTGTTAATGGTTATGGTTTTCCCCATAAACAGGAAGAAATAGCCGCCAGGCTGGGCACAAATGTTAGTCGGGTTAATTATTATATGTGTAGAGCCCGGGAAATATTGAAAGAAAAAATTAACCTGGAGGATTGTTTTGCTGTTTAGAAACTGCAACTTAAGTAGCACTCGGGGGAGCGGATCGCTAATTGATTCTTGACAAAGCTGCGTATTTAGATAAAATTCAGAGGTATCTTTTAAAGTATGGCTAAGAAAATCTCAGTAAAAACTAATAAATTGAATTTGGCCCCCACGCCCGGTTATCTTGTCATCTTGCCCCTTGAAGCTCAAACTAAAACCGCCTCCGGAATTTATCTCCCCGATAGTGCTACCGGAGAGAAGCCTCAAAAAGGCAAAGTTTTAGCTGTTGGGGCTGATGAAGTGACTGAGACCGGAAAATTGAAGAAAACCCCCTGCAAAGTAGGCGACACGGTTATTTACAAAAAATGGGGTGGGAATGAAGTTAAGATCGATGGGGTGGAATATTTATTTTCTAAGTTTGAGGACGTGCTCGCCGTCGAAATCTAACTATGGCCAAACAATTGAAATTTTCTGATGATGCCAGACAAGCCCTGATGAAAGGCATTGATATTGTGGCTAAAGCGGTGGTGACCACCTTGGGCCCCAAGGGAAGAAATATTGCCCTGGATAAGAAATGGGGAGCGCCGAATATTGTTCACGATGGGGTATCGGTGGCCAAAGAAATTGATCTTCCGGATCCCTTTGAAAATATGGGAGCCCAATTGGTTAAGGAAGCCGCCAGTAAGACTAATGATAATGCCGGTGATGGTACGACCACAGCTACACTTTTGGCCCAAGTAATGACCCAGGCAGGGATGAAAAATGTTACTGCCGGAGCTAACCCGATGATTGTTAAAAAGGGAATTGAAAAAGCGGTGGCCGTAGCCATAGAGTCACTTAAGAAGATGGCTAAACCCATCAAAAATAGGGAAGAAATCACTCAGGTAGCCACAATTTCGGCAGGAGACGCTGACATTGGAGCTAAGATCGCTGAAGCCTTGGGTAAAGAAGACCGGGTAGTTACGGTTGAGGACGGCAAAACCTTAACGATAGATATTGAATACAAAGAGGGTATGGAGTTTGACCGGGGTTACGCATCAGCCTACTTTGTGACTAACCCTGAAAGAATGGAAGCTGAAATTGAAGATGCTTATATTCTTTTAACTGATAAGAAAATCTCATCTATTCAAGATTTATTGCCCTTTCTGGAAAAGTTTGTCAAAGTTTCCAAAAATTTGATTATTATTGCTGACGAAATTGATGGAGAAGCCCTGGCTACTTTGGTAGTCAATAAACTCAGGGGTACCTTTAATGTTTTGGCTATTAAGGCCCCCGGTTTTGGAGACAGAAGGAAGGAGATGCTTGACGACATTGCAGTCTTAACTAATGGAACAGTTATTAGTGAGGATACGGGCAGGACGTTTGAATCAGTAGAGGTTTCGGACTTGGGTCGGGCAGATAAAGTCTGGGCCGACAAAGATAATGCCCGGATTATTGGCGGTAAGGGAGAATCGTCAGCTATTAAAGCCAGAATTGAAATGATTAAAAATCAAATTAAAGCCACAGATTCGGATTTTGATAAAGAGAAACTGGAAGAAAGATTGGCCAAAATGACCGGGGGAGTGGCCCAGATTAATGTTGGCGCAGCTACAGAAATTGAACTTAACGAAAAGAAAGAAAGGGTTAAAGATGCAGTGGGAGCTACCAAAGCAGCTGTTGAAGAGGGTATCTTGCCTGGTGGTGGAGTAGCCCTCTTAGCTGCCAGGAAGGCTCTTGAGTTAATTAAACCTGAAAATAATGATGAGAAGTTAGGAGTAGAGATTGTTAAAAATGCCCTCGAGATGCCCACTCGCTGGTTGGCGAAAAATGCCGGTGAAGACGATGGTTATGTTTTAAGAAAGATTGAAGAAGCAAACCTGCCTGCCGGCAGGCAGGGATGGGATTATGGCTTTAATGCCCTAACGGGAGAATTTGGATCTATGACTAAATTTGGAATATTGGATCCTCTGAAAGTAACCCGCTCTGCTTTGCAGAACGCAGCCAGTGTGGCCATGATGGTTTTAACTACAGAAGGCTTGGTGACTGACATTCCTGAGAAGAAAGAAGCTGTACCCCAAATGCCCCCTGGCGGTATGGGCGGAATGGATTATTAATTGACTTGACTTTACTTTGAGAGTAAATTTACCCCGTGTCTGCCGAAAATACAAATAAAAGCTCTTCAGAAGTTTTGAGTAGAAGATATTTACTTATATTGAATTCCCAAAATATGGTTTGGCTAAAAAGGGAGGGGGAAGTCTGGGGGTTGCCAATGGGTCTAATAAATAGGACAGATATTCCATGCGTAACTCCGGTTGTGGATGTCTATGTAGACGATTGTTCAGAAACTGTGGTCCGTTATGCCTGTCGGGTCAAGGGTGCCGGTAACGGAGAGGGGTGGTTTGACCCTAAGAATCTTCCCCCTAAAGTAGAAATAAATTCAAGGTTTTTTATTGATAATTTAAACCTTCGGTAGAGGCAAGACAGTGAACGGGTTAACGGGAATTCCATGTTCCCTAATCTCCAGGTGTAAATGATTACCGGTTGAATGGCCGGTTGAGCCTACTTCACCTAACACTGTGTCTACGTTAACTTCCTCGCCTTCAGTTACGTCGACTTTAGACATATGAGCATAAAGAGAGGTTAAATCATTGCCATGGTCAACAATAACAGCATTGCCATAGCCGTAGCTTTCGTGTGAAATGGCCTCAACCTTTCCCGCCTCGATGGGTTTAATGGGTGTACCAAATTCAGTGGCCATATCGATGGCCGGGTGGAAGAGACTAAAACCCTGAGTTAGAGTATATTTCTCCAGGGGGTACTGAAGGCCCTGAACAGTGGTCAGAGGTGTGGCTGGGTCGGCAACAACGACACTCTCTACCGGCTCGTTGTCGGTTGTTTGGTAGGATGGCAGGAATGGGGAAGCTACTAGCATTATAGCTAGATTAGCTCCCATCAGGCGTTTAATGTATTTGCTCTCAAAAACATGCCTGAACAGCCTGGTTAGGTTTTTTAGCATATTTAACTAAAAATCCCGACATGTCTGTCGGGAAGACGCAATTCTACTCCGTGGAGTCCCCGGAAGTCAAGTTTTGGGGAGATTTGGTATTAGATTCAAAATAGGATAAAATTGGGACTGCGACCGGATGGCGAAGAGGAAACGCAGGTGTCTGCAAAACATCTATGCGAGGGTTCGATTCCCTCTCCGGTCTCTTAATGAAAGCCCTCAAAATTATTGCTCTGGTTATAGTTGTTGTTTTGGCAATTAGTGTTGCCGGTGTGGTGGGGTATAAATATTTGAAACCTCAAAAGGCCAGTATAGCGGTAGAATCTAATCCTTCTGCAGTGGTCTACATTTCGGGCACTCAAGTCGGAAACACTCCGTATCGGGGGAGTTGGAATCCAGGAGAAGTTGTGGTAAAACTGATTCCTGTAAGTCCGCTGATTCCTTATGAAACCAAAGTTAATTTAGTCCCGGGCAAAGAAACTCAAATCAGCCGGGATTTTGGAATGACTGAAGACACTTCCGGCGGACAGGTTATTTCCTATGAGAAAATTGGCAGTAACGAATCCTCACTGAGTTTACTTTCGACTCCGGATTATGCTCAGGTTTCAGTTGACGGCGACATCCGGGGTTTTTCGCCGATAATGAATTATTCTGTATCTGTCGATACCCACCAGATTGTGGTTACTAAGTTGGGTTACTTGGACGATTCTTTTGCAATAACTGCTCCTAAAGGTTACAAAACTGTAGTTATGGCTCAACTTATTTCTACAGGTCAACCGGCATCGCCCAGCGGAGCTTTAGCGGAGTTGGGTGGCATTTCTCCCACATCGAGCCCTAGCGCGACTCAAGTTTATGTGCAAATTTTAGATACCCCCAGCGGTTTTTTACGGGTCAGGGCTCAGGGGTCGACTGGTTCCTCCGAAATTGCTCGGGTCAAGCCCGGGGACAAACTTTTATTCGTTAGCCAGGATACTGCAGGAGATTGGTACCAGGTCCTTTACGATGGTAAGAATAAAGGCTGGATTTCCAGCCAATATGCAAAGAAGCTAGATCAGACTGGAAACGCCGCCGTACAGAATCCAAATAACCAGTAAGCCCCAAACGGCGATGGCGGAAATAAGCGGAATATCAGTGAGGAGAACTTTTTCCGGGGCCTCGCTTCTGTCTTCAAAAATAACTCTTTGATAACGCATAATAATAAAAATAACCACCGGGATAGTTATCATTAATAGTTTATTAACAGTTGTCGTCCGGGAAATTTCGGCCAGGAAAAGCCAAATAGAGAGAGTGGCCTTGGGGGATTCAAAGAAAGTAAATAATGCCCAAGACATCCAAGCAGCGTTGCCAAACATGGTGACATACGAGTCAAGAAGCGGCTTAGTGTAATTGGTTAGACTTTTTCTGGTTGCGGTACTGCCGCTGGCTGTAATTACCCCCAATTCAGCTCTGCGTTTGCCGGCAGCTAAAAACAAAGCGACGGAAATTACACAGAGTAGAAACCAAACTGATAAATGAGCGTTAATTACAAAAGCCCCCGAATAAATTCTAATTATAAAGCCGGCCGCAATAATCAAAATATCCAAGATGGCAAAATTTTTGGCCCCTAAACTATAGGTAGCCTGCAGAGCTAGATAAGCTATTATAGTAACCGCCAGGATAGGATTTAACTTGCTGGCCAATAAGTAGGCAATAAGAGCAAAAAGGACGCAGGTAACAGCAGCAATTGGCACCGGCAATTTCCCGGAGGCAATTGGCCGGTTCTTTTTAATAGGATGTATTCGGTCTGCCGGGGCGTCAAGAATATCATTAAAGATATAAGTGGCTGAAGTGGCAAAAGTGAAAGAGGCGAAGGCCCAGACAACGGCACCGAAAAGTGACACTTGGTAAAGGTTACC
>JBEKGU010000016.1:0-6160 GCA_050012635.1 Candidatus Microgenomates bacterium
TTCTTTTTCTATTTTTCAGATTTTCAAAAATAGTTTTCGCTTCTTTTACACCCAAATCTCTTTCTGCCTCCAGATAATCCTGCCAATTACCATAATTTAATATCTGCTCCAACATACTCTGTTTAGAAAGTCCTTTTTTATCTTTCACAAACCAAGCCAAATACGGCTTTTTAAGAAATAGATTCTGAATAATATTCACGCTTCCATTATACAACAAAGGTCTCTTTAAGGGTCCTGAATCCATCCCCTCCAGTTGGCGGGCAGGCATCAGGTGGAGCCAGACAATCTCTATTTTTCAGCCATTTTATTCCAACAGATTGTGCCTACCCAGCCTAAAACAAACCCAACCCCAAAAGTAACCATTAAAAGAGTGATCATTGTGCCCAGATTAAAGGGCATAACCACGTAGGGATTTTGGATAAATTGTAACTTTAGAATCCAATCAAGATAAGTTTGGCCCAAGCCTAAGGCAACTACCATTGACCATACCAGATCAAGGCCGGCAAAAAGTAAACTCGTATAGAGAGCAACCGTCAAAGGTTTAAATTTCATTTTTCTCACCTCCTTTAACTAATTTAGTTTAGCACAATGGGTTCTGAATATGTATTTTATATTAAGTAATAGTTTGATAGATATTTATATTCTTTTAATTCTCAATTCTTTTCGAGAAACACACAGTATTCTTAAAGATGAAAAACAGGAAGAAATTTTCAGCTTTAAGGGTCTACAAACTAGTGCTCTCCTCTAAAGTAATACCTCATTAGGCATCAAAAGGGGCTTGCAATCATTCTCCTTTCAAGATAACGTTAAAATATGCCTGCCAAGTACTCCATAAGAGTGGATAAGGAGGGAGCCTATTTCCACATCTCTAATAGAGGGGTTTCAGAAAAGATTATCTTCAAAGACGGACGGGATTATGAAGTTTTTCTGGGTTACCTGAAAGATTACCTAACTCCCCCGGCCCAACCCAACACTTACAAAAAAACCTTTACTGTAAAGGGCCGCACTTTTCGAGGCGTACCCCATCTAACTAAAAATTACTTCAATAAAGTTGATCTTATAGCATACAATTTAATGCCAAATCATTTCCATTTACTACTTCATCAAATAACCCAGGGTTCTCTGGAAAAATTTATGAGATCTTTATGTACCAGATACTCTATGTATTTTAATAAAAGACACCAAAACGCCGGAGCATTGTTTGCCGGTCCGTATAAATCAGTTTGCATCGAGGGCACATCCCCTCTCTTACTCCTGACCCGCTATTTTCACCATCATCCCGGGACTGATGACCGGCACCTAACTGACAGATATTCTTCATACGCCGAATATTTAGGTAAAAGAGAAACTTCATGGGTCAAACCAAATGTTATTCTGTCTTTTTTTAACAATTCAGAAAATAAAATCTTTAAGGGAGTAGATGGCTACAGGAATTTTATCGAAAAATATGAACCCGACCAAAATGATAAAAATTTGCTTGAAGGGATTATCCTGGAAAAGGAATTTGAGCGTCTTGGAGGGAGCAACCCCATACTTGCAGGGAATAGCCCGGTTGAAGAGCCATCAAAAGCTCCCGAATTTGCTATGGCTATCACAACTTTTGTCCTCCTTTTTGCTTTCGGATTCAGAAATGTTTGGATTCACTCAGCCAAAGCCACAAATTCTATAAGCTCTATCTCCTCACTTCCCTCTCCGCCGGCCGGCAAACCTGCAGTCGCGGGAGTAAAAGTTGAAAAGCCGGAAATGATCTTGGCCGTTAAAATTAATGACGGGTCGGCCAGCATTAATATTCGTAGGGGTCCGACACTTAATTCGGAAAAGGTCGGTGAGGCAAAAAACGGTGACACCTTTGAATTCGTGGCCATAAACTCAGGTTGGTTCGGGGTTAGATTAGCCGATGGCTCAACCGGTTTTATCTGGTCAAAGTATATAGAAATAATGGAGGACACAAAAATATAATGCGTAAAACTTTCATTTATGGTGGTTTTATAATAGCCAGCATAGCGGTGGTGATAGCCTTTGTAACTGCTAAAAGCGTTGCCCAGTTAGCTATCGCTATTCTTCTCTACCCGCCGTTGGTCTATTTAGCCTTTAAATATATACCTCGCCAACCCCGGAAGGTGCCACCCCCCAAGCCACCGATTATGAAAATACAACCGATAAGTGAATCCGAGAAAGAAAAATTGGAAATTGTGGATATCGACAAACGGGCGTTTCTCAAAGCCATCGGGGCCGCCGGGTTATCCTTTTTCCTCTTCTCACTTCTTTCCAATAAAGTTGGATCTTTAATTTCCGGAAAAACAGCCAGTAATCAAGTTGCTCCGACTGAGAGTCAACCGACAGATGGCTATAAAATTTCCGATATCGACAACAGCGAGTCCCCTTTCTACGGATTTACCAACAAAGATGGTGGTTGGTACATTATGAAAGAAGACGCAGATACAAGTTCGTTCCGCTATGCGAAAGGAGAAGCAAACTTTCCCAAAAACTGGGATAACCGTAAAAACCTCAAATATGATTACTTTTACAACGTCTTCTCTACAAAGGGATAAAAGAAATTAAAAAAGGATTTGATTACTGCAATGATTTTTGCTTTAATACCCCTAAAGACTTATGCCGGATTTGTCAATCATTATTCCAACCAGAAACGAAAAGTACCTCCAACAAACAATTGACGATATTATGGCGAAGGCTGAAGGATCAATCGAAGTAATTGTAGTCCTGGACGGGTACTGGCCCGATCCCCCACTAAAAAACTATGACAACCTGATTATCATTCACCACGGCACCATCTACGAAAATAAGGGCATGCGCCAGTGCATCAATGCCGGCATGGACATTGCCCGAGGCAAATATGTAATGAAGTCTGATGGACATTGCTTGTTTGATCAGGGCTTTGATGTCAAATTAATAGCTGACTGCAAAGACAATTGGGTTGTCACCCCCCGCCGCTATCGTCTCGATGTCAAAAATTGGAAAGTGGCTCCGGATGCCAGACCCCCAATCGACTACCAACTTCTGACCTACCCTTATATCCGCACCCACGATCCTGCCTGCGGGCTGCATGGAGATGAATGGAGACAAAGACATTATGACCGGCAGGACATTCTAATTGACGATAACATGACGACGCAAGGCTCACTTTACTTTACTACCCGAGACTGGTGGTTCAAAATGATTGCCCCTATGAACATTGAACTTTATGGCTCGTTTATCCAAGAAGCGCAAGAAGTCTGTAATAATACTTGGCTTGGAGGAGGGAGAGTTGTGGTCAATAAGAAAACCTGGTACGCCCACTGGCATAAGGGCAAAAGCGGCAAAGGCTACGGCTTTTCTAACGCCAGGTATGCCTTTCACCAAGCTGAACGTGAACGGGGCAGGAAAAACTGCATCGATTACTGGATCAATAACAAATTCCCTAAAAGGGTGCACGACTTTGAGTGGTTGATTGAAAAATTTATGCCAATACCAACCTGGCCGGAAAATTGGAAAGAACAATTGATTATTGATAAAGCCAAAGAAGATATAAAATAGCTAAAAATATGATCTCACCTGCAATCACCGTCTTTACCTGCTCTTACAACAAACCTCTCTATGTTCAAGACACGATTAATTCGGTCTTGAAGCAAACGTTTACCGATTTTGAATACATCATCCTCGAAAATTCCGACGACGGGGAAACTCGAAAGATTGTCCATAAAACCAACGATAAACGGGTTAGGATAATTGATATCAATTTTAGTAATGAAGAAAGGAATAAAATATATGTGGAAAGCCGCCTGAAAAATAACTACTTTCCCCAGGCTAGGGGTAAATTTGTCATGGCTCTCGCCGACGATGATATGTTAGAACCGACCTGCTTTGAAGAACATATCAAGGAATTTGGAAGGGATAAAAAGCAAATGGCCAACTTTCATGCCTGCAGGATTACTTATCTTAATTCTGACAAACCGGATGAGATTTTACCGGCCATAAAAACATTCGGGCCACATCGCAGTCCGCATCAACGAATGGATGGCGGCTCAATCATGTTTAAAAAAGAATTGTTGACAAAAATTACTCAACCTTTTTTTAAATGTAATTGGCATGATGCACATATCTCAGATGGTTTATTCCTGAACAAATTGGCAAGGGAGGTCACAATTTATCCAATTAATAAAATCTTATACATAAAACGAATTACTAAAGTCTCAACCCATACTTTTATCGACGATACCGGAACCCCACGATTTTTCAGACCCAAAAAAGGCTGGGGACATCCAGTCTTAAAAATAAAGGCATGAAAATATTCTTGGATGTCGGCGCCCATATCGGGCAAACGCTTAAAATAGCCCTAGAGGACAAGTATAAGTTTGACAAAATATACTGTTTTGAACCGGTCCCTGAATGTTGCGATACACTTAGAAAGTTTAAAGATAAAAGAATAGTAGTTTGTGAATACGGTCTGTGGGATAAAAACCGTACAGGAACGTTGTATGCCCCAAAAACTAAAGGTGCTTCCCTATTTAAAGAGAAATTTCATTATAAAGTTGGGTCGCAAATCATCAATCTGGTACGCACCAGTGATTGGTTTATTGAAAACATCAAGAGTAACGACCAAGTTTATCTTAAACTTAACTGCGAAGGTTCGGAGTGTACTATTCTTGATGATTTAATCAGGTCCGGTGAGTACAAAAAAATTGATGTTTTAATGGTTGACTTTGATGTCCGCAAAATTCCGTCGCGAAAGCATCTGATGAATGACATGAAGGTTAGATTAAAAAAGTTAGGTATTCCTAAAATTTTTTATATTGACGAATTTCATTTGGGAAAAAAGACTCACAGTTATTTCACTCACTATTGGTTAAATAGCTCCCTCTCATCACTCAAAAATGCAAGTGGCACGAAAATATATCGGATAAACCAAACCAGAAACGATCTGGCCAAACAATTTTACGGCACCGGTGCAGAGATTGGTGTAGAACAGGGAGACTTTTCTGAGATAATCTGCCGTTTGGAAGACGTTAAAAAACTATATTCAATTGATGCATGGAAAGCATATAGAAGCTATAGAGACCACACCAGTCAAAAAAAACTGGATAGGTTCTACAAAATAAGTAAGGAACGTTTAAAGCCTTATAACTGCGAAATTATTCGTAAATTCAGCACGGATGCAGCCAAAGACTTTGCGGACGAATCTCTTGATTTTGTGTACATTGATGCCAACCATGACTATAAACACGTCTATGAAGACATAACCCTCTGGAGTAAAAAAGTAAAAAAAGGAGGGATAATTAGCGGACATGACTATATTAAGAGAAAGGGGCAGGATCAATATTATGCTGTAATCCCAGCCGTAAACGATTTTGTTAAATCCAACCAAATCGAAAGGTTAATTATTTACTACAAAGAACCCCCTGCCAGCTGGTACTTTATTAAAAAATGAAAGTCGCCATACTTACAGCTAACTTAGGAAACTTTGATACTCAGGTTGATCCGGTTACCCAGGATTTACCCAATGGAGTTGAAAAAATAGCCTTTCACCGCTATACCGATAACAATTTCCCGCCAATTACCGGTCTAACCCCCCGTCTGCAATACCGCATCCCTAAGCTTTTCGGCTGGCAAATGTTTCCCGGGTATAACGCCTATCTCTGGATTGACAGCTCTATGTCGCTTACTCGCCCTGATTCGATCAAATGGTTCTTAGGAAAATTGGGTAACGCCGATATAGTCCTGTTTAAACACCCCTGGCGGAAGACAATTAAAGAGGAAGTTGACCTCATTGAAGAAAAACTGCAACACAGGAGAAAGTATATTACCGCCCGCTACAAAAATGGCCTGCACAAAGAGCAGCTGGCTGAATGTCTGTCTGACCCTGGTTTTAAAGATACTATACTGTATACTTCGACTGCCTTTCTCTATCGCAATAATAAGAGGGTGCAAAAAGCCATGAAGTTATGGTGGTATTACCAGTCAAGATATTTTACCTGTGACCAAGTTGTGTTACCCTATGTGGTTTTTAAGAGCGGGTTAAAAGTAAAGGTTATCAGTGAAGATCAATACCATATTCCCTACTTAATAACGGTTAGTAAACATAAATGATATGATTGCCATTGTTATCCCCACTATCAGGCCGGAGCATTTTAAAAAATTTAAAGAGGCTTGGCAGCCACTAATT
>JBEKGU010000017.1:0-5904 GCA_050012635.1 Candidatus Microgenomates bacterium
CGCCTGGGAATTTAAATTCAAGCTTAAAATAAAGGCTTCATCTAATTCATCAGCCTTTTTATTATTGGAATTACCTTTTTCAATTTGATCTATGTAAGTTTCTTTTTTTGAAAGCTCTTCAATAAGCATACATGAGCATATACGGTAAAGCTTTAAGAGATCATAATAATTAAACCCTTTATTAGTCAGGGATGAAAGCCTGATTTTCATGAATTCCAGAGGCTTTACATCCTTAATTATTTCCGGAGAGTAAAACGCGCTGTCATCTCCATTCAAAACTACTATTGTTTTTGTACTCGCACCTATTTGGATAAGACCTTTAACTGTGGCATCCGCTGTCCCTAGGGCAATAGGTTGATCCGCAAATTTTACTGCTCCTTTAATTTCTCTCACCACCTCGTCTTTTTTATAACCCACCACAACTACGATATTCTCCAATCCCGCCCGCCTGAGATTGTCTAGAGTATAAGAAATCATAGGCCGTTCGGCCAGTAAATGCATTACCTTAGGCTTTTTGGAATGCATTCTCTTTCCCATTCCGGCAGCCATAACAATTACCCCAATATCTTTTCTGGCATTTAAAACATTCTTAACGCTCTCCTGGTCTGACCAGGGATGTTCTATTTTCCCATAACACATACTTTTTTCGTGACCTTTACCACAGATCACTATTGTATCGCCTCTTTTCGCCAAGTTAATGGCTGCAGCAATTGCTTCTCCCCTTTCCGGAATTTCTAAATAATTCCTGGCCTTTGTTTCCATCGATTTTAAAATGTCGAATACATTTTCACTTCTGGGATCTTCTGCGGTAAGTATCGAGACATCGGCTATCTTTCCGGAGATTTCTCCCATTTTGAGCCTTTTCCCCTTATCTCTCTCACCCGCGCAACCAAAAACTGCAATCAATCTTCCTTTAGTCTGCGAACGTAAATATTGTAAAACTTCTCTAAGAGAATCCGGAGTGTGAGCAAAATCGATAATAATTTTAATTCCTAAGTTATTTTTAATTTCCTCTAACCTGCCAATCGGCAGTTTAAATGAATAAAGTGCTTTTTCTGCTAATTTCCTATCCATGCCCAAGGCTACTACCACTTCTATCGCGGTTTCGGCGTTAACATTGTTAAATTTACCGGGTAAAATATCCAGCTTAGTGGTCTTTTTACTAACTATTTTAGTTTTGGCACTATTCAAAAAGGAAAGTTTAACTTTGCGGTATTCCGCAAACGTTTTGTGATAATCCAAATGCTCGGGAGCAATATTGGTTAGAACCCCAATATCAAAATTTATTCCGGCGATCCTTTTTTGGTCTATACCGTGAGAGCTAACTTCGACCACTGCATATTCACACCCCGCCTTAACCATTTGCTTCAATAATCGATGCAAAGAAATAACATCCGGGCTGGTCGTATGAAATCCAGTGTCTTCTTCAACTTTGCCCATTTTGGCTACTATCGAAGATATCAGACCCACTTTTTTGCCAACCGAAGTTAGAATATGGTAAATTAAGTGGCAAGTGGTCGTTTTTCCTTTCGTACCTGTAACCCCAATTATTTTTAATTTTGCATCCCTGGTGCCAAACCAATTAGTCGCCACTTCCCCCAAAGATTGTTTACTATCCGAGACCTTAATATAGGTCACTCGTCTGGGAATACCGGTTTTGGCATAATCTTTCTCACCAATAACCACTACTGCACCCCTATTTATGGCCTCGTGAATAAAATCATGTCCGTCTACAGTTAGACCCTTAGCCGCCACAAAAAGGCTATCCTTTCCAACTTTCCTGGAATCAGCAGTAATTCCTTTTATTTCTTTATCCAAGGAGCCATAAGAGTGGTAATCAGTTATTCCCGTAAGTAACGCTCGTAGATTCATATAAAAGCTTTTGCGGCTCTAATTATACCAATTATACCAAAATAACCATCCTGGTGCTAAAATTGAGGCCATATGACTAAGGTTCCCAAAGTGGTAGTAATAGGCGGTGGAAGCGGAACCTTTGTAACTTTGTCTGGTCTTAAAAAGTTTCCCTTGGATCTGTCAGTTATCGTTTCGATGATGGACGACGGTGGCAGCAACCGGGTTATCAGAGATGAATTTGGACTTCTGCCCACTTCGGATCTAAGACAATGTATGGTGGCCCTGGCCTCGAGCGACGCTAACGAAACTCTGAGGAAATTATTCACCTACCGTTACAGCGCCGGGACTGGTATTACCGGCATGACTTTTGGAAATTTATTTATGGCCGCCTTGACCGAAATTTATAGCGGAAATCAAGAAAAAGCCATAGAGGAAACCTGCCGGATATTAAATGTTAAAGGTAAAATTATTCCCGTCACTTATGACAAAACTAACTTAATTGCCAAATATGATAACGGTGAGGAGGTTTTGGGGGAACACAATATCGATGATCCGGACCCGGAACAGGGCCAACATAAATTAACAAAAATATATGTCCTGCCTAAAGTTATCGCTAATCCGGCTGCCAAAAAAGCCGCTAAAGAAGCAGATTTGATAGTCTTTAGCCCGGGAGATCTGTACACCAGTGTACTATGCAACTTAGTGGTAGGCGATTTTGCCAAGGCAGTGAAAAATTCACCGGCCAAAAAGATATTTGTTATAAATCTAATGACCAAATTTGGCCAAACCAACAACTTTAAAGCCAGTGATTATGTGGATACAATCGAGAAATATCTGGGTAAAAATATTATCGATTATTTTCTGATTAATGATTCCCCAGACTATCCTAAAAAGATCTTGGAGAAATATAAACAGGAAAACTCCATTTTAGTCAAAAACAACCTAAGCACAGTTAAAAACCGTAAGTTTAAAGTCATTAAAAAAGACCTCATCTCCAGCAAAATTTACAAACCCAACAAGAACGATAAACTAACCAGAAGCCTCATCCGCCACGACTCCGACAAACTTGCCTCCGCCATTTATGAGTTAGTAAAATAAGTCTAAAGGATATGGATAAATTAAATACCGAAAGCTCAACAGGAAAAGATAAATACCCTAAATCCGATCATATTGAAAAAGGAAGCGACGGATGGCTTTCTCCTCAAGGAAATTATTACAAAGTTGGAACGGAGGAACACGACGAATCTGCTTCATACCTCATAACTAACTCTTTAGAAGTTAGGCGTCTCGCTTCAATTAAAATTACAGATTGGGCGGAAAAAGACAAGTACCAGAGTAGAAACGACAGAGAAAAGTTAGAACAACTTGGGTACATTTTAATTAGAGGAGAAATCCTTAGTTCTAATGATGCATCAAATTTTACCCCACAACAATTGGAGAAAATATCAGAAGCGAACATAAGAATCGTCAGTGCTTTCGAAGGGTCAAAAGAATATTCGTCACGAGAATTACTTGCTAGAATTAATAAAATAAGATCAAGATTATCAAAAAACCTCAGTCACCAAATATATTACGATGGTTACGATAACGCAGGTACGGAAACGTCAAATAGTATCAAGGAATTTCTCTCCGATCCTTTACATAGTGTAATTAAAACATTCAACATCTATAAAGCGTATGAAAACGGAACCAGCCCAGAGGTTCCTACAGAAATATTTAGCATACTGTCCGAAGGTTTTTCAGAACAAATGGATATATCAGTGGGACGGCACGATTTTACATTTAGAGTTATTAACCTAGGCCACGGCGAAAAAATGTGGATTCAAAGAAAAAAGTATTGGCATGATGGGCAAAGCTATGCCATGATCAGCTGGGACGTTGAGGACAATCTTTCTATGTTCGTAGCTGACGATTTTTCAATAATTGATAAACTTGATAAGATTATTTTCAGTAGAGGTACCGGAAAGAACGAAGTTCCTAAAATTACCTTAAGCAGTAAGGATGGTTATTTTTCAAGCATCATCAATAGACTCGTAACTTCATAACCAAATTTCACTAACTTTAAATCAGGAATTGATTTCTTCAATTGAAGCGCCGAGGGATTTAAGTTTGGCAGAGAAATCGGGGTGGCCGCGATATAAGGTCTCGGCATTAAGTATCGTTGACTGGCCTTCGGCAATCATCGCCGACATTACCATAGCTACCACGGCTCGAATTATATAAGGCGCTTCCAAGGTGGCTCCATGGAGCTTGTTGCCGGCGGTAACTAAGACTCTATGCGGATCGCACATCACCACATTGGCCCCTAATTTTAATAACTCGCTAGTCCAAAAAAGCCCGGCATCATACATCCAATTATGAAATAATACCTGACCTTTTTCGGCCGCCAATGCCAAGGGAATAAATAACGGAAGTGTATCCACCGGAAGGCCCGGCCATGGCTGGGCTTTAACTACCAAGAGCCCACGGCCTTCTTCTTCATCAATTGCAATTTTTACTCCACGGTCAAGAATTGCAATATCTCTTTCATAATGAATATTTATACCAAACTTAGAAAAAATATAAACTAAATAACGCATTAAATCAGGCATAGCGTTATTTACTCTTAATGACCCACCTGTCGCTGCCACCAATGATATAAAAGTAGCAATTTCATAATGATCACTAAATATCTGATGTTCAATCGATTGAAGTGGAAGCCCGCCCTCGACTTCAAGAATACTAGAGCCAATTCCGGATATTTTTACTCCTGCCTTTGCCAAAAAAAGGCATAAATCCTGCACTTGCGGTTCCGAAGCAGCCCCGTTTATTTTTGTCTTTCCGGTTAAAGAAGAAGCAAACATTACTGCATTTTCTGTGGCTGTAGGGCTCATCTCTTTCAGCCAAATATCTGCCGGCCCGGCATGACCGGCATCCATAACCACAGAGCTTGCCCCCCCGGTAATCTTCACCCCTAAATTTCTAAAGGCTTCATAATGCGGACCCAGAGTTCTAAAACCCAAGGTGCAGCCGCCGGGAAGTCCACAAAAATTAATTTTTTTCCACCTCGCTAACATCGGTCCCCACAAAAGAGATGTCCCTCTAATATTACCTAAATCTTCCGGAGTTAGCTCAGTAAAACTTATATTAGAGTTATCAATACTCAATATTTTTTGATCCTTATTCCAGTCAATCCGACTCCCCATCTTGGATAAAATTGCAACCAGTTTGGTAACATCAGTTATTTCAGGAATATTTTTTAAAACTACAGGTTTATCAAATAATATCGATGCCGGAATTAAGGCCACGGCTGAATTTTTACTCCCGGAGGGGTCAATTTCCCCCGAAAGGACTTGGCCACCGTTAACTTTAATATTCATAGGATCTTTAGGTGCATTATACTAGTTTTCCGGCTGAACACCTAGAAAAACAAACAATTGCCTGGCAATATCGTACCACAGGGGAGCTGCGGTTTCTGACGCCCAAATCGAGCTTTTAGGCTCATTTAAAATGACTAGCATCACAAATTTAGGGTCATCGGCGGGTGCAAAACCGATATACGAAGCCATTGTATTAGTGGCATCATAATGCCCGGCGATTGGGATTTGGGCTGTACCTGTTTTACCGGCAATATTAAATCCATTTATATAAGTCCATTTGGCTTCACCATTTTTAGCCGCGTCAACCATCATGGCTGTAATTTCTTTCACAGCTTGATCGGAAACTATTCTTTTGCCAATCTTTGGTTTTATGTCACTCTCCCAAGTGTCTCCTTTCAAACTGGCTACAACTTGGGGAGTAACTTCAAAACCTCCATTAGCAATAATAGACACCGCTTTGGTCATCTGTATCGGAGTAACGGCAATGCCTTGGCCAAAAGAGGCAGTAGCTAAATCTACTACGTTCCAGGTCCCCCTTTCTCTAAGCTTAGGTGTAACTTCACCCTGAAGATCAATCCCGGTTAATTTTCCAATACCGAATTTATCTAAATAATCATAGAGCATGTCGGCCCCCATTTTTTGCGATACAAAAGCCATACCCACATTATCGGAGTGAACAATCACATCCTCC